>JBARNL010000384.1:0-3389 GCA_049802955.1 Candidatus Angelobacter sp. | reverse complement strand
AGAGCGCCGCCTTTTGCCACGCCGTTAGTGATGCAGAGAACTTATCTCTTGTCCTCCACGTCAACGTACTCTGCGTCGATGACGCCTTCATCTTTCTTTTCCTGCTGACCGGCGCCATTCGACTGCGCGCCAGCCTGCGGCCCTGCGCCCGCAGCGCCATCCGCTGGCGACGGCGTTTGCTGCGCTTTATACATGGCCTCAGCCAGCTTGTGTGAAGCTGCCGTCAGCTTTTCGCGGGCTGAATTCATGGCTGCCGCGTCAGTGCCTTCCAGCGCCTTCTTGGCATCCGCCACTGCCGACTCGACCTGGCCCTTGTCGTCGCCAGAGATCTTGTCGCCGTTTTCCTTCAGCATCTTCTCCACCTGATAGACCATGCCATCAAGCTGGTTGCGGGCCTCAATCTCCTCACGCTTGGCTTTGTCTTCCGCCGAATGCGCTTCGGCTTCCTTGGCCATGCGCTCCACTTCTTCCTTGCTCAGGCCGGAAGAAGAGGTGATCTGTATCTTCTGCTCCTTGTTCGTGGCCTTGTCTTTTGCGGTCACGTTCAGGATTCCGTTGGCGTCAATGTCAAAGGTCACCTCAATCTGTGGCACGCCACGCGGGGCCGGCGGAAGGCCGGTCAGGTGGAACTTGCCCAGAGTGCGGTTGTCCTTGGCCAGCGGACGCTCGCCCTGCAACACGTGAACTTCAACCGAAGGCTGGCTGTCTGCCGCCGTAGAGAACGTTTCCGTCTTCTTGGTCGGAATCGTGGTGTTGCGCGGGATCATCTGCGTAGCCACGCCGCCCAGCGTCTCAATGGCCAGAGTCAGCGGAGTCACGTCGAGCAGGAGCAGGTCTTTTACGTCTCCTGCCAGTACGCCGGCCTGTACTGCTGCGCCGATGGCAACAACCTCATCAGGGTTCACGCCGCGATGCGGCTCTTTGCCAAACAGCTCTTTTACCAGCGCCTGGATGCGAGGCATGCGCGTCTGTCCGCCTACCAGCACGACTTCGTCGATCTTACTGGCGTCAACGCCCGCGTCTTTCAAGGCCTGCTTGCACGGGCCAATCGAGCGCTGAATGATGTCATCCACCATCTGCTCCAGCTTGGTGCGCGTCAGCTTTTTGACCAGGTGCTTTGGACCAGTCGCATCGGCAGTGATAAACGGCAGATTGATTTCGCTTTCCATGGTTGTAGAAAGCTCGATCTTGGCTTTCTCCGCCGCGTCACGCAGGCGCTGCAACGCCATTTCATTTCCCTTGGCGCGCAAATCCAGCCCTTCATCTTTCTTGAACTCTTCCACGAGCCAGTCAACAATGCGCTGATCGATGTTGTCACCGCCCAGGTGCGTGTCACCGTTGGTGGACTTCACCTCAATCACGCCTTCGCCGACTTCAAGAATCGAAATATCGAAAGTTCCGCCGCCGAAATCGTATACGGCAATGGTTTCTTCCTTCTTCTTGTCCAAACCATATGCCAAAGCGGCCGCCGTTGGCTCGTTGACGATGCGCTTCACGTCAAGACCGGCAACTTTGCCGGCATCTTTGGTCGCCTGGCGCTGAGCGTCATTGAAGTACGCCGGAACGGTAATCACGGCTTCTGTTACCGATTGGCCAAGATAATCTTCCGCGGCTTTCTTGAGCTTCTGCAGAATCATCGCCGAAATCTGCTGCGGCGTGTATTCCTGCCCCTGCGCCACAATGGCAACATGGTCACCCTGACGGACCACTTTGTACGGGACCATCTTCATTTCTTCATTCACTTCGTCATAGCGGCGTCCCATAAACCGCTTGATGGAATAAATCGTATTTTCCGGGTTGGTGATGGCCTGCCGCTTGGCCACCTGTCCGACAAGGCGCTCACCAGATTTGGTGAAGCCAACCACCGATGGCGTGGTGCGGCCGCCTTCCTCATTGGCGATCACTTTCGGCTCGCCACCTTCCATCACGGCAACCACTGAATTGGTGGTTCCCAGATCAATTCCAATAATTTTCCCCATGTCTTTCAGCCTCCCAGCTTATAAGTGCTTCAAAATCAGTGCGTTTTGCTATTACAATAAAGTCATTATGAGATATGAGTCACTTACTGTCAATGAATTAGATGTCCACTGCGGGGGCGAAGTTGCGAGAAAAAGAGGGCTCGCGAATGCTGGAAAGCCACTAAATTTAATGGCTTAGAGTTGGACGATAATTCGGCAGTTTTTGGCGTTAGGTAAGGCTTGCTTTCTGGCAATAAATTTTACCTTCGGGAAGCAGGGCGAATTGTGTCAACTTGCACGTCTTGTGCTGGAGTGCTGATGGCTCCAATCGGATAACGTGGCAGCACTTCCCGCAGCGCCCACTCGATGCGATCCACTGAGTCATTGATGAGCTGAAGCTGCACTGCGTCCAGGCCGGTGCGTTTTTGTCCACCAAGAAATTTGATCACCTGCAGGGAGTTGCGGATATGGTGATTGAGTTCAGCAATGGTCTTCATCCGCTCAGCCACCAGATCACGGCTGGCCTTGGCTTCCCCGGCCATCTGCCAGAACAAGCCGCCGGCGAATAGCCCGGTAAGGCCGTTGCTGAAAATCATCATGTCCAGGCGGGGCAAGCCTTCTTTCACCAGCAGCGAGTCCAGAATGATGCCAATCAAAGAAACAATCACGACGACCAGCAAAGAAAACAGGCCGCTACGGCGAGACCACAATGATTCAACCGAAAGTTTATCTTCAGTCACAGTAAAATAATTTTAAAACAAAGCGGCGGCGGAAATCGCAGATGGATTCGGCTTTACTAATCTTTATGTCGCTGCGCTCCAAACCGCTTTGACGGTAATGAAATTGCGAACTTTCTACGGCCTTAAGGCAGATGGCTCTGCGCGTGGTCGGCCCCCCGATCCCATCACGCGAAAACCGGGCGCTGCCCGAGCCCCAAGTCCTTATTCCACAGTCACAGACTTCGCCAGATTGCGTGGCTGATCAACGTCGCAACCGCGGCGTACGGCAATGTGATAAGCCAGCAGTTGCAGCGGCACCACTTCCAGGATGGGCAAGAGCAGTTCCGGCGCGTGCGGCACATATAAAACGTGATCGACAGATTCCTTGATCTCCTCATCGCCCTCAGTGGCAACGGCAATCACAATGCCGGAACGCGCTTTTACTTCCTTCACGTTAGACATGGTTTTTTCATAGCGGAGCACGGAGTTCGGATCGTTCGCATCTTTCGTCGCCACCATCACCACGGGAAGATTTTCATCGATTAGCGCATTGGGGCCGTGCTTCATTTCGCCCGCCGGATAGCCTTCAGCGTGGATATACGACATTTCCTTCAGCTTGAGCGCGCCTTCCAACGCGATAGGATAGTGAATGCCCCGGCCCAGAAACAGAAAATCCTGCACGCGGTAATACTGTTTGGCCAGCGCCTCACAG
>JBARNL010000383.1:0-2682 GCA_049802955.1 Candidatus Angelobacter sp. | reverse complement strand
GGTAGAAATCGTGTTTTTGTGTTAAAAAACAAGGGCCACAAACAAAGATTAGAGTTTGCTAATCTTCTAGTTTTCAGGGGTGCCCCTCGGGACAACTTTCAAAACAAGGCCAACAAAAACAAAATCTGTTTTATAATATCAGGCAAAACATGGAAACGAATTTAAGAACAGACAAGCTGCTTGACCAAATTGGCTGGAAGCTGCTGCAAGAACTGCAAATCAATGGGCGGCTCTCTTACGCTGAGTTGGGACGGCGCGTGGGCCTCACGACCCCCGCCGTGGTTGAACGAGTAAAACGTATGGAAGAAGCCGGCATAATTGTCGGCTACCATGCCGACATTGACCCAATGAAGGTCGGTATGCCAATCACCGCTTTTATCCGGATGTCCGTTGTGGGAGACGTTTTTACCCGGATCACGGCGGTGGTAAAGAATTCGCCGGAAGTAGTGGAATGCCATCGCGGCACCGGAGCGGACTCTTTCATTATGAAAGTCCACGTGCGCTCAGTAGAGCACCTGGAATCGCTAATAGACAGGCTCACGCCTTTTGGCACCACCTCGACTTCCATTGTTTTGTCGTCTCCCGTGGAGAAGCGCGCTATCAATCGCGCGGAAGAAATGCAGCCAAACGCACAATCAGCCCAGGCAGCGCCGCGAAAATAAGAATCGGAAAGTCCCGCCACCGATTAACACGGATGACACTGATCCTTGCGCGCCATTCATGATGCCTGGAAATGACGGAATCACTTTCTTGTGTCTGCCCCTTCCCGCCGTAGAGCCGTGTTCAATCGAACTCACTGCAATGAGATCAAGCCAGTAAAGCTGCCGTCAGTTTCATTGCCCCCAGGCGGTTGTTGCCATAAGACAAAAGCGGCGCGCCGTATGTGGAGAGCCCCATGCCATTGTCCACAATCGTGGAATTACTCACTCTGATTATCGCTGTCCCGCCCCATACAGCAGAACGCTGATTTGGAATTTAGCTTGCTCGCAGGAGAGGATTCGATCAAGGTTATCCGGCTCTTCCTGTTTCTCGCGACATAAATGGCGAAGCCGCAACCGCCGCGGCTATATCAATCGGTTCCTGATTTTCAGGAAGACTCCTGAAGTGCGTGATGAATTCAGAAAAAGTTGGGAACAGCCCCATCCGCTCTTCCAGCGGTTGAGTAGAACCTTCCGGCGCAGTGATGAAGGCGCAGAATTTTTCCAGCGTCCTGGCTTGGGGATTGAACTGGTCCAGCCACAGGAACTGGCCTTGCTCATTGATCTCCAGAAACCACCATTGCTCATCGTTGTCCACGGCAAAGTCAACCGAGCCAAAGCAAATCTTTGCCTTCTGGGCAAACTCCAGTATTCCTTTTTCTACATCGGGCGGCGTAGGAATGATTTCCACCTGGACGTTGCCCAACCCTGCATCTTGCCGCCAATCGAGCGCCTTCTTGGGATTGTGCAGGGCAAACGAATAAACCCTGCGGCCCATGATTACCATGCGGATGTCAAATTGCTTCTCTACTCTCTCCTGATAAATGCCGGGAGCATAGGTAAGGACTTCATCTGACGGCAGCAGCTCAGGCGTTAGCTTGAATGTTTCCGTCACTGACACGCCATCCTCGTCGTTACGCTGCCAGACATGAGGGCTGAATCCCTTGCCGATTGTTCTATCGGGACTGCGGCCTACGAACTCTCGAATAAGGCCCGGTGAATTCGACAGCAGAGTTTCAGGAACGCGCAAGCCGCAGGCGCGCGCCAAATTCAGCTGCACCGCCTTGTTATGAATAAATCGCGCCGCTGAAAATTTGTTGATGCAAAACACAGGCATTGTTTCCAGTGTGTAGGCAATGCAGTGGTAAAAAGCGCGATATTCCTGTTCAGCAAATTTCCTGTCCGCTTCAGCCACGTTGGGATTATGCGTCGGCACATCTGGCCGGCGGATCCAGATTGCATCGCCCGGATTGACGGTGAACGGGCCCAGGGTCATCTTTGTCTGTGCGTCCAGCAGCAGAGAGGCTCGTTGCTGCTCCGTCCATGAAAGTCCGCCCCAGCAAGCTACTTCATATCCGGCCTGTTCCAACGCCCATTTCACCGGCGCGGTGTGGTTTTCTTTGGCGTAGGCAAAAATGATGACCTTCATCCGAGTTCTCCTCTCTTCTTAAAGATGAGCCTGGCAAACGGGCGCGGACTTTCCGCCCTTGAGTCACGGCAAAATCAAGAAGGGCCGCTGCCATTCGACGGCGGCCCTGCTGCTATTTAGTCATCGTCGCCGTCTGAGGCGAGCGTGCAGAATGTGGTGGTTACGTCTCTGTTTGGATTTGTGAAAAACCCGCCGGTAATGACCTCAAGCTCTTCCGGCGTTAAGTCCCGAGCCAACTGGCGGCTGAGTACTCGATTGTCTGGTTTTTTTGACATGATTTTTCTCCTTTATTCATTTATTTATTCATTTATTTCAACAGTGTTTACGTTCGTCCTGTGACCTGTGACCCGCGGCCGGGCGTGCTAGGAGGGGTCGCAGAGGACATCAACGATGGGGCCATTTTTGTGAAGCGAAGTGCCCTGGCATCCAGTGGTTCCACCCGCAACGTGCTGCACTTCTTCAGGCGACAATTCGCGTGCGCCCTGGCGGGTCAGTACTCGGTTCGACATGATTTGCTCCGACATGATTTGCTTGAACATGGTTTGCTCCTTATTT
>JBARNL010000382.1:0-3018 GCA_049802955.1 Candidatus Angelobacter sp. | reverse complement strand
GCTGGTCAAGATCGTCTATGACACTCTGAAAAATCAGTGGGTGTTCGAAGACTTTCCCAGCTTTACCCTGGCTGCCTAAAACCGGCCAAAACAACTTTTGAGTAGACATTATTCATGGGAGGACACGAAGGAACACAAAGAGGTAATTCTTTGATGTTCCTCGAGATTTATAAGCTCTTCATTGCGTCTTCAACACTGTTCTTACTTCGCAAATCAATTTATCGTGCCTTTTCTTCTTTGTGTTCCTTCGTGTCCTTTGTGGTAAATGGTTTTTGTTAGACTCACCCAGTGCGTCGCCTCATTGTCAACGCAGATGATTTTGGCCTGACCTCGGGCGTGAACCGCGCGATCATCGAGAGCAATCGATTGGGCATTGTGACCTCAGCCACGCTCATGGCCAACGCAAAAGCTACCGAATCGGCAATCGATCTGGCCAGAGCGCAACCGGATCTTAAGACTGGATGCCATGTCGTGCTGATCGATGGTGTTCCGTTAGCGGCAAATCTTTCTTCACTCACGGAAAATTCGCCGCCGGAAAATTCGCAGCATTTTCGCACCAGCCTGAAGCAGTTTGCACTGGCAGCCATCCGCAAGCAGATTGCGGCGGAGGAAATCCAACGGGAAGTAGAAGCGCAGATACGCAAGATCCAGTCGAGCGGGATTACCGTGACGCACGTTGACAGCCACAAGCATACGCATATGTTCCCGCATATTTTGCGGCCCTTGTTGCGCGCGGCAAAAGCATGCGGCATTCGGGCGATAAGAAACCCATTTGAGCCGCTACGCTGCTGGCCCGCTGGCATGGTGTTGGGCGCTCCGGGACTGTGGCTGCGGTCGGCTGGAGTAATGGCCTTCCAGATGTTTGCTGCGGAGTTCCGTCACGCATTGAAAGACGAAGGGATGGTTTCCACTGACGGCACAGTCGGTATTGCAGTCACAGGACTGCTGGCTCAGCAAACGCTCCTGCGAATCCTTGAAGCATTACCTGATGGCACATGGGAACTGGTTTGCCATCCTGGATATTCAGACGCTGATTTACAGGCAGCCGGAACGCGCCTGACGCGGTCGAGAGAAACTGAGCTTTTGGCTTTAACATCAGCAGAGACAAGGGAAGCCATTGCCAATCGTCAGATAGAACTGATCTCGTATGCAGATTTGTAATTTGTGGTGTCATATTTCTGGCCCTCCGTCGTGGCCACGTTAGCAGTCACGGCTTTGTAGGCTTCCATAATCTTGCGGAACGGAACGGCGGAATCCCTGGCCCAAGTTTTTACCTTCTCAAAATATTCTTCGGTCCCCCAAGTGCTCGGGTCCCAGTGATCGCCAATCTGCGTGATGGTTTCGTCTGCAACCATGTAATCGCCAAACCGCGCCGCCATTTGCGCCAGCTGGTTTTGCCCGACAGAAGTCACGCCGTACCGCGCCACCAGCGCCTGATATCCCACCATCGCGCGTGACCAGGAAAGATGCTGCACAATATTTCCCAGGTCGCGGTCACTCATCATCGACTGCGTAATCTGCCAGTAAAGAATGTCGCCTGCTTTGCCCCCGGCCTTGTTGGCTGAATCTTCGACAAACTTTTCCACGTCGCCTGCTTTGCCGCGCCATTTCGGCATCAAGGCGCGAGCCACTTCCTGATAGCTGTAATAAAATTCCGGCTCATACGCGATTGCCCGCTGCAACATCGCTGTCAGGTCTTCTGCCTCCCAGCCTTTCAGCCGTCCGATTTGCAGCATTACGTAGTACCACTCCGGACACTTCGCGTCGATTCCCAGCTCCGTCTCAGCCAGCTTCAAGCGTTCCTGCATCAGCCGTCCGCCTTCCGCGGTAACAGAGGCCGCGTCTCCGGCGCCGCGCGCCTGCCATGCATAATTCAGGTAGCCATAACCGAGCGCCACCTGCGCCGTTACGGAGTCAGGGCGCTGCGCCGCCCAGCGCTTCAACCGGTCCAGCGTGTCAGCCCATTCCGCTTCCGATGCCGGCGGTTTTACCTTGGGCGACTCAACCGCGGAATAGAACGCATAAAGCTTCCAGCCGCCGCCGGGAAATCTTGTTCTGCCGGCACGCTCCGCCGCAGCCACGCTATCCAGCACCAGAAAGTTTTCCTGCTCCATCTGCGTTCGCACGCGCGTGCTGAATGCCGCCTCATCCTTTTCCGCCAAGAGCACGGCGATGGTGTTCAAATCGGCCGTGGTCGGCAACGTTCGCGGCTTTGCCGCCGTGTTGTCCGGCGCAGTCTTGTCTGCGACAGAGGGCGAGTCCTCGCCCCTGGCAGCACGAATCCGGCGCGCAACGTCGCCCAGCGAATTCTGGGCCACCAGTCTTACGCCGGATATTGCCATTACTGCCGCTAACAACATGCTGGGGTAGAGAAATCTTCGCCGCATGCCGTCAAGCATAGGTCACCAACTTGCGGAGCGACAGTTACAGGAGTGCTAAGTCATTGACCAGAAAGACCACTGCCGAATGATCGCCAATGCGAATGATCGCCCTAGCGCAGCGCTTCTTCCACTTCGCTGAGCCAGTCTGGTTTCTTTAAAACTTCGCGAGGTTTCGGGCCGTCGGCCGGTCCCACACTCCCGTCGTTTTGCATTAAATCGATCAAGTGTGCGGCGCGGCCGTAGCCGATGCGCAGGCGCCGCTGCAGCAGGGAAGTGGACGCTTTGCCGAACTCAATCACCAGCCGCACTGCGTCCTGATAAAGCTCGTCGTGCTCGCCTTCGGCATCGTCGCCGGAATCACTGCCGCTGCCGGACGCGCCGGCAATGGCGTCACTTTCTTCTTTGGGAATTTCAAGGAATTTCTGTTCGTACTGCGCTTGCGCCTGCGCCCGCCAGAACTCCACCACGGCATGCGTTTCTTTTTCTGACGTATACGGCGCGTGCAGCCGATGCACCCTGGCGGATCCCGACGGCAGATACAGCATGTCGCCTTTGCCCAGCAGAGATTCCGCGCCGTTGGCGTCAAGAATCGTCCGCGAATCGATTTTCGTGGCCACGCGGAAGGAAATGCGCGACG
>JBARNL010000381.1:0-4029 GCA_049802955.1 Candidatus Angelobacter sp. | reverse complement strand
CCTGTAAGGAGGCCCTTCCAGGATTGGATATCGGCCCGGGCGGCAGCCCGGCGGTCCGGTAGGTGTTATAGGGCGATTCAAAATGCAGATCGGATTGATGAATCACGCCGTTGTAGCGGTTATTCAGCAGCGCCGCGTAAATCACTGAAGGATCTGTTGCCAGCACCATGTGCTTATCCAGCCGGTTGTAAAACACGCTTGCAACCTCCGGCCGCTCTTCCGCTGCGCCCGTTTCTTTTTCCACGATGCTTGCCATCGTCACCACGGCGTGGAAATTCTGGTTCAGCCCAACATCCTTCGCGGCCTGGCGGAAGCGCCGCACCATGGCAGCGGCCATGTCATGCAAAGATTGCGTCCGCGTGAAGTGATATGTGTCCGGAAACAGGTAGCCTTCAAGGCTTGGGGCTTGCGGATCAAGGTCTTTAATCAGTGCCGTGTCAGTGCGCGCGACCTTCAGAAAATCTTCGCGCTTGCCCAGTTGCGCTTCTTCAATCGCCGTGGCGATGTCAAACATGTTGTAGCCTTCAGGCACAACCAGCGTCTGGAAGTAAATATCTCCGTGGGCAATGCGATCATAAACTTCGCGCGTCGTGGCGCGATGGTCAAAGGCATACTCGCCGGCCTTCAGTGGCTTGCGTCCGTGCAGGTAGTGCCATGCCAGAAAAGCATATTGGCTGCGGATAATGCCGGCATTGGCCAGGGCGGCGGCGATATGGCGTGCAGAAGAACCGGGCTTCAATTGGACAAGCTTTTGCTGCGTCGGCCCGGCTGGCAGAAGCAGGCCATACGCCAGCAGGACGCACGCCAGCAACAGCAACACCACAACCGATCTGAATAAAAACTTCAACATGAGTTCGTTTTTCTGCAGCTCTTATTATTTTAAGGGCGAATCGGCGCAATGCAGCCATCTTCCCGCTCCGGAAGCATCACGAATGGACAATGCACTGCCGGCTTCAGTTAAACGATTTGGAAGAGATTCTTTGCCCCGGAGTTGCAACCGCTCGGCAAGTAGCTGGATTGTTCAGACTTCCACATGCAATCTAAAGAGCTTTCCTGAGTTGCTGTATCCACTACACGTTAGCGGTCTATCTCACTCCCGCGACGCGCCATCCTGAGGCGAGCCACGCGAAGGGCAAAGTGTTTCAACCCGGTTGCCGCGAAGCCGAAGGATCGGCTCCGCTGGACCATAGGGCTATCCAAGATTGCTTTTATGATCGGCTGCCCTAAAGAGCAGCGGAGCAGATCCTGCGCCGCGCTTCCGGAGCATGCTAAAAGAGCAGCGCATGGTGCGCGGCTCAGGATGGCACATTCATGAGGACAGAGATTGGTGATTCGGGATACAGCAATCCCGGAACCGCTGTAGTTCCTGAGATTTTGACGATTTCCTTCTATTTGCTCATGCTGCTTGGCGTGTGGCTGGGAATCGTCTTTGCCACGTCGTTAAAGATCACCACCGCCGCAAACAGCACCAGGAACACAAAGGCCGCCTGATAAACGCGTTCTTTCACTTCCTGTTTAATGTCGCGGCGCATGACGGCTTCAACCAGCAGCATCAGCATCAGGCCGCCATCCAGAATCGGAATCGGCAGCAAATTAAAGATTGCCAGGTTGAGGCTGATGAGCGCCATAAATTTCAGAAGAGAAGGCATGCCCATTCTGGCTGCCTGCCCTGAATAGCGCATGATCCCGATTGGCCCGCTCATCTGCTTGATGGAATTTTTTGTTGAGATCAGCTTGCCCAGCAATTCAAAAATCAGCAGGGAGTTGCTCTTGCATTCTTCATAGGATGTTTGCACCGCCACCGTGAACGGGAGCTTTTCTACCTGTTCCAAGCTCACGCCGATACGGTACTTCTTCTCCGCAGAGTCAGGGGAGCCCACCAGTTCACCGGGAATGGCCAGCGTCAGGTTCTTGCGGTCACGTAGAATATTCAACTGCACTGGACTTCCCTTGGCTTCCTGCAGCGCTCCCAGGAGGTCGTCTACGGAACGAATAGGTTTGCCATTCACCGATAGCAGAACATCGCCAGTCTGGATATGCGCTTTGTCGGCGGGTAGCCCGGGCTCAATCATCCCCACCACGTCCGGCGGATCCAGGCCGACATCGCCTTCATGGTCCTTGCCGGAAGTTTCCGGCACCAAGGTCAGGTCCATAACCTTGTCGCCGCGTAATACTTTGATTGGGACCTGCTGGTCCGGATTGATGCTGACGCGAATCAGGAACTGTTCCCACGTGGGATTTTCAATTCCCTGCACGTTGACGACCCTGTCGCCTGCCTGCAACCCAGCCTTTTCCGCAGCAGAATTGGGTGCCACGGACACCACGTCCACGGGAGCCTTGGCAAAGGCGAAATACTCGTGGTGGAACGTGTACAGGACTGAGAGGACGACAAAGGCCAGGATGATGTTCATCGCCGGGCCGGCAATCGCCACCAGAAAGCGCTGCCAGCGTGGATGGCTCATGAACTCGCCGGGATCGCCGGTTCGCGCTTCCATGGGATTCTCGCCGGCCATCTTCACGTAGCCGCCCAAAGGCAGAAGGCTGATGCGGTAATCGGTGTCACCGCGCTTGAACCCGAGCAGGCGCTTGCCAAAGCCAAGGCTGAAAACCTCAACCCGGACCTTGAACAGCTTGGCTACTGCATAATGGCCGAACTCATGGACAAATACCAGAATGCCCAAAACAAATATGAACGCGACGACGCTGAGAGAAAATAACTGCATATTGAAGGTGATTCGCTATTGTAACTTTAAAGCGCTACGGCCCGCTACCGGGCGACATGACGCGGCAATTGCTCTTGCGCGAGGCTGCAGGCCTGGGCATCGATGGCAAGTACCTCTTCTATAGATTCAGGATGGCGGTCCGGCGTTTCATTCATTGTGCGCTCCACTACTTTAGAAATATCGGTAAAACCGATATCCCGCTTCAGAAATGCAGCCACCGCGATCTCATCCGCCGCATTGAGGGCTATCGTCTTCGATCCTCCGGCGGCCGCAGCTTCATACGCCAGACGCAGGCAGGGGAATTTGTCAGGTTCGGGCGGCGAAAAGTCCAGCCGCTTTAAATCCAGCACGTTAAAGCGCAGGTCAGATTCGATGCGCTCGGGGTATGTCAGCGCGTAGAGAATCGGCAGGCGCATGTCGGTAACAGAAAGTTGCGCCAGAATGCTGCCGTCATTGAATTCGACGAGAGAGTGAATGGTTGATTGCGGGTGAACGATGACCTTCACGCGCTCCGGCGGCATATCAAACAGCCGGCAAGCTTCAATCACTTCAAATCCCTTGTTCATCAGCGTGGCTGAGTCAATAGTGATGCGTTGCCCCATCTTCCAGGTGGGATGGTTCAGAGCCTGCTCTACGGTGATCATTGCGAACTCGGCCTTGGGCGTGTTCAGAAACGGGCCGCCGCTGGCGGTAAGCCATACACGTTCGACTTCGTTCATCCTGCCGCCGCGCATGCATTGGTGGACTGCGTTGTGTTCGCTATCAATGGGCAAGAGCGGCTTACCTTGTTTGCGTGCTTCAGCGGTAATCAACTCCCCTGCCGCCACCAGACATTCTTTGTTGGCCAACCCAACTTCCTTGCCAGCCCGGACGGCTTCATAGGTCGCTTTTAGTCCCGCTACGCCAACAATCGCGCTCACCACAAAATCCACTTCAGGATGCGTCGCCACCCGCACGGTGCCGGCCTGTCCAAAGATTATTTCAATTTCGCCCAGACCTTCAGACTTAAGCTGCTTGCGAACTTTTTCGGCATCCTGCTCTGAGGCCAGTGAAAGAACTTTCGGCTTCCATCGGCGCGCATCGTTCAACGCCGCTTCAGTGTTCGAACCAGCGGCCATCGTCAGCAACTGAAACCGCTCAGGATTATTTTCAATCACGTTCAGCGTGCTGCGGCCAATCGAGCCGGTGGAACCGAGGATGGCGATGCGTTTCATGGATGAAATATCCTACTAACCATTATCGCTACCCCGATGTAGCAGACCACGAAAGGTATTGCGAAGAGTAAAGCGTCAATTCGATCCAGTAC
>JBARNL010000380.1:0-2481 GCA_049802955.1 Candidatus Angelobacter sp. | reverse complement strand
CTATAGGCAAAAAGCCATCCATTGTAAGGGAGAGCATCGCCGTTGGAGCCATAAGCGATGTAAACGTTGCCATTGAGAAGCAACAAGGCAGGCCGCTGCAAATGCTGTTTGGGGACGAAAGGCACTCGTCCATTGATGGAGAGAGCAGGATAGGTGCCGGGGACCGAGCCCTGAATTTTTATCGGCCCTCCAAACTTTTCCGCCCCGCTGGTAAGGCTGAGCGCATGCAGCCGATGAACAATGGTTCCATTTTCGCTGGTGGAAACAGCCACATACAGAGTGCTGGTAGAAGTATCAATCACTGGGGTGCTGCTAATGCTGATTTCCGGTGCAATCAAGGCATTTGCGGGTTTTGCGATCGTGGTGATTCCCGCAGACGGATTGATAAAGCTGCGCTTCCAGAATGGCGCTGATGTTCTGCCGTCGGCATCAAAAGCATAGACACTGCTGTGCTCGGTAGCCACGTAGACCACATTGTGCTTGGCCCCCGCGATGGTCAGGTTGGCAACATGCAAAGGTTGAGCGTAAATCTGGCCGTCCACAGCGCGGGTAAATACTTTTCCAAATGTCGAAGACTTGACCGTAGATTTTGTCAGCGCGAACTCTTGCAGATTCACACCGCTACGGAAACGGTCGGCATGATAAGTAAACATTCCGGGGTAGTCCGTCACCCACACTTTGGCCGAGCCTACTGCGCTCGGCTGGACCACACTCGACGCCGTGATGGTGTGAACGCTTCTCTTGGCGGGCGGATGGTAAAGACCAGACGTGGAGATGGTTCCCACCGTGGAATTGCCGCCACGCACTCCGTCCACTGACCAGACTACACTGTGGTTTGTGGTGTTGACGACGGTGGCCGTGTATTGTTGCGGCTCAGTCAACGTGAGGGAAGCTCTGGCGGGATGAACAGTTACGCCGACTGCGGCAAGTGCGCTGCCTCCAAGACAGAATAAGATTGCTGCTAAAAGCCCAAGAGTTCGACTCGATTTCATAAAACACCCACTTGCAAATTGATCTGCTGCTTACATAGGAATGCACATGAGCAGCGCGGGATGGCTTATTCATATCGACAATTAATAGGACAGTGATATTGAGAGAGGGCGTATCCTTAATGGTGCCTGCGCAATGCGATCCCCTGTCATCAAGAGAGTTTTACGCGTCATGCCGTTCCTGCTCCTTGCGCTTTATATTGGCCTGTTTCTATTCGCCAATTTTCTCTCTGATAGCATGATCTTCCTGCCGCGTCCTTCTTCCTACCAGGATTCGGCGGAGATAATAAAGGTCACTACGACCACCGGAAAGAAAATTTCCGCTGTTTATCTTCCCAATCCTTCCGCCAAATTCACTCTGCTGGTAAGCCATGGCAACGCTGAAGACCTGGGAGATGACAAGTACTGGCTGGACAGCCTGCGCCATGCGGGCTTCAATGTGTTTGCCTATGACTATGAAGGATACGGAACCAGCCAGGGCAAACCGAGTGAAAAAGCCGTTTACCAAGACGTAACCGCCGCCTATGAGTTCCTGGCGGTGGAGCTCAAAACTCCTCCCGACAGGATCATCATTTTTGGCAGGTCAGTGGGTTCAGGACCCGCGGCCTACATTGCGGCAAAAAGACCTTCAGCGGGAGTGGTCCTGCAAAGTCCGTTTGTCTCTGCTTTTCGCGTCCTCACTCGGATTCCCTTGCTGCCGTTCGATAAATTTCCCATTTACAAATACATCCGGCACATTCACAGCCCGATTTTGATCATGCATAGCCGCGCGGATTCCGTGATTTCCTTCTGGCACGCACAAAAACTATTTGGTCTCGCTAACCAGCCGAAGCAGTCATTCTGGGCAAAAAATGCCGGCCACAATGATATGGAATTAACCACAGGTTATATCGAGGCGATTCAGGCATTCGCAGCGACCCTGGGCAATGCAGAGCCGATGTCTCCTCCGCCGCTGCCTGCGCCAAGAGTGCCGTGAAAAGCCTTTCTTCGTGAGGCCAAGGACCGCCTTTTATTACATCGTCTATTGCATGGTCGCGGGATGGCATGTCGAGCCCACCCCCGGCGGCACTGGGACTCCTGTGGGCGGTGTGGCCCAGGGCTTGCCCGTAAAGTCAAAGAAGTCGAGCAAGTTGGGCTGTGCAGCATCCCGATTCGTCAACGCCGGCAGGCCAAAGCGCTCTTCCACAAAGTGGATCACAGCCGTGTGGTCCATGGCTGTGTGCCCGACGTAGTGGCGGCGGGCGAAGGGGGACACGATCATATTAGGCACGCGGAAACCGAGTTGCGCGCCAAACCCGGAGTGCCCGGCGGCGGCAGCGTCAGCCGCATGCGCGCCCGGACTCGACGGCCGCAAGTCGCAATGGTTGGTAAAAACCCCCGCGGTTGTGGGCTGACAAGGCAGGAAGCCATCAGGGTTCACCGCGATAGGAGCAATATCACCTTCCAGTCCTGCCAGCGCCGAGCTGGTGTTCTGGTTGGTATGGCCGGGAAC
>JBARNL010000379.1:0-6468 GCA_049802955.1 Candidatus Angelobacter sp. | reverse complement strand
GCGCTGATCTTGTGCCACGTTCCCATGATGCCGCGCTTGAGCAGGGAGAATGCGGATTCAACGGTGTTGGTATAGATGTCACCCTTCACGTAAATGTGCTGAGAGTGATTGATGGTTTTGTGTTTCTCCGCAGCATGGCCAGCGCGTTTCATGGCATTGGGGTACGCTCCAAAATCATCTGTAACGAGCACGTCAACATCTGCGCTCACATTTTCCTCGATGTACTTTGCCAGCGTGCCAGACTTGCAATCTTCGGCATGAAAGAAGCGGAGATCGCCGCCGCGCTGCCGGATGCCGATAACGATTTCTTTATTGTTTTTGGCGCGTCCGCTGTACCCGCCGCGAAACTTTCCCCCGACATAGGTTTCGTCAACTTCAACCGTGCCAGTGAGCGGAGCGGGATTAACGGCCTTCATTGCAGCACGGATGCGGTGACAGAGATACCACGCCGTTTTGTAGCTGATTCCCATCATGCGCTCAATTTGTTTTGCGCTCATCCCTTTGCGGGACTCACACATCAAATAGACAGTGGCGAACCATTTTGTGAGCGGCAAATGGGAGTCGTGAAAGATCGTGCCAGCGGTTACGGAGAATTGATAGCGGCATGAGTCACAATCGTATTGATTACGGGCAAGGATGCGGGAGATTTTGTCAGACTTGCAATTCGGGCAGGTCACCTTATCGTGCCAGCGAAGTGCTTCGAGGTAAGCGCGGCATTTCGCATCATCACCAAACTTTAGGAGCACTTCACAGAGATTCATGGAAGGCGAGACGGTTTTCATTATGACCACCCCTAAAAAGAAATCAAAAAAACATCCGAAGGACATGACCACCGATGAGGCTATCAAGCACATTTTTCATCCGAAGATCGTCAAGCACTTGAAGCGTCACGTGAAATCCAGTGACCAAAAGCCTACGAGAAAAGGGTAACAGGGTGGCTACCTTGCGTCAAGTATATAATCGTCTTCTTTTCAGTGGGCTGATTGTTCGCGGCAAGCACAAGTTCCCACACCAAATAATCGAGTGCCGATCTGAGGTTTTGCAGACAATCTCCAATAATCAGCCCGAACCGAGCAGGAATCGGGCCTTTGGGCTGGAATGTGAAGAAAGCCTCATCGCTGTTGGTGTGTGGCTCTCGCACCAGATGGCCTGGATTCGTCTTAAAGTACCCCTCAAGTTCGGTTTCAAGGCTCTTGATGTGAAGTGCGGCCCTGAAGATTTTTTGATGAACGGAATCGAGCGATGCCATGACTAGCTTTTCTCATCCCGAATCTCGCGACATATGGCGTCAACTCGCTGACGCAATAGCCGAATGGAAGCAAAGCGTGATTCAACGTCTAGAGTATCTACACCAACCCCAGCAAGATAGCGTTCCCGCATCTTCGGATCATCATGGATCGCAGCACCAAGACGCTGAATCTCGCCAACACATGTTTCCACAGTCTCAGCAAGATCGCGGATTACCTCAAAAAGTGCAAGTTGATTGATTTGCATGCGTGGGAGAATAACACGTTTTGTCAGTTAAGTATATTATTACCGGGATTTGGCCTTTGTTTTCAACAAGAGTGTTACCCCCGGGTGGGCTATGTAGGGAAAACGGCTTTTGGCTGCTGGCTCTTAGCCAGAGCAACCCCAAAGGCTTTAACCTCAGAGGGCACCCGTTCGACTCGCCAAGCTCGCTCAGCGCAGGCTACGGAACACGGAGGAAGGCCCCAAAGTCACGCCAAAGTGGGATCGCTCTGGGATGGCATCAGCGCACAATAAACTCCAGGCCGTGCAGGGAAGATTCGAACAAAGCGCAAGAGTTGTTCCGCGCAGATGCAATTCAAAGTTGTGACAATAGAGTTCCGTCACCCGCTGGTAGCGGGACTCGGGATTGCAGAAGCTTTATTCATCCCAGAATTTGCGCCACCAGCCCTTTTTCTCTTGAGGCGCTTCATCATCAAAGACCGGTTCGTCGCTCAATCCCAAAAATCCTCCGGCACGCGTAGACGACTGATGGGCCGCAGGCTGAGCTGGCGGAATGCTCCGCGACTGCTCCGTGGCGGCACGCTGGGCTGCCGCGGCCCGCGCTCGACGAAATGTTGCGATCCCCAAAAAGTCGCCTTGGCCCGCCGGCAAAACTGCAATTACCGCGCTTGGCCGGGCCAGCGCGTAATCCACCGGTCCGCGAAGAAGTGTGTCAATTCTTGTTCCCTGCGCCAGCATTGAACGAAGAATGGAAGTTGTATTCTGATCAAAAGCGATCCAGCGTGCCATGGGTAAACCATCCGTGAATAGGAGCTGAGACAAGCGGCCATTATTTGGATGCAAGCTGCTCGCGCCGAGTTTGACCGCCTGTTTCGGCGCTATGGTTGAAGATCGCGTTTTGACGCTCCTGTTTTGACGATCCTTGTTTTAACCATCAAGGTTTGACGATCAAGTCGCGCTTCATTTACTCTCCCGCCTTAGACTTTCTTCATGGAGAACAACGGGATGTCCAAATTCCTGCTTGGCCGGCGCCAGTTTGCGTTGGGCGCGGCTGCGGCTGCCACTACTGCACTGATTCCAAAGGGAAATGCGCTGTCGATCGATGTCCTGGCCCAAGGCGCCGCAGTTAGTAACCAGCCGCTCGATCCCCAGTCTCTGGAAGCAAAGACCCGCACGGCCATGGGCAAGCTTTCCGCTTCCGCCCAGGCCGAGGTGGAGATGAAGGTGGCGTCCATTTTCCGCAAATATGGTGACCGGCTCAGCGACGAGCAAAAAGCCGACATCCGCCGCATCATGGCTGAATCGCAGGACGGTGTGGAAAAAATGCGCGCCTTTAAACTGGAAAACTCCGACCAACCAGCCGACGCCTTTCGCGCCTATCGTTCGGAAGCAAATCTTGGCGAAGCAAAACAAAAGCCCGGCGCAGCCCAGGAAAAAGCCGCAACAAAACCTGCCCATTCCAAGCCTCGGAAAGAGAATAAATAAATGCCGCTCAGCGAAGACATTCTCTTTCTTTCCGTTACTGAGCTTTCAAAGCGTATTCATGCCCACCAGCTTTCGCCCGTCGAACTAACTGAGAGCTATCTGGATCGCAGCCGCTCTATCGGCAAAAAACTGAATTCTTACGCCACGCTCACTCCTGATCTGGCGATGCAGCAGGCGCACGCGGCGGAAAAAGAAATCGGGGCTGGAAAGTATCGCGGCCCGCTGCACGGCATTCCTTACGCTGCTAAAGACCTGCTTGCCGTAAAGGGCTATCCCACAACCTGGGGCGCGCGGCCCTATGCTGACCAGCGCTTTGATTTTGATGCCACAGTGATCAAGAAGCTGGAGGCTGCCGGCGCGGTGCTTCTGGGCAAGGCCGCCATGATCGAGTTGGCCGGCGGCATGGGATACCGCTATGCCTCTGCGTCAGCCACCGGCGCGGCTAAAAATCCGTGGAATACGGACTACTGGACCTGCGGATCGTCGAGCGGCTCTGCGGCCATCACCGGCGCGGGGCTGGCGGCCTTTGCCATCGGCACTGAGACCTGGGGATCGATTCTCTGTCCCTCAGGCTGTTGCGGGCTAAGCGGCCTGCGTCCTACTTACGGACGCGTGGGCCGCAACGGCGCCATGTCTCTCTCTTACACCATGGACAAGATTGGTCCCATCACACGCAGCGCTGACGATTGCGATCTGGTGCTGAAAGTTATTTCCGGACACGATGCAGAGGACCTGGGCTCGCTGCCGGAGACCGCCGCAAAATATCCTGGCGCGCCCGAGGTAAAAGGCAAACTGCGCGTAGGCTGGCTGGTGAACCAGTGGAAAGAAATTTCACCTGACGTAAATCAGGCCGTGATGGCCGCGCGGCAAGTGCTGGAGAAGAGTCCATCAATTGAGTTGAGCAATACCACTCTGCCGGAGGGTCCGTGGGAGACTGCGGCCGGACTGGTTGTTTCGGTGGAAGGCGCAACTGCGTTTCGCACGCTTATCCACTCCGGACGTGTGGCCGAGCTGAGCGATCCGTTGGGAAAAATCGGTGGCTACATGAATGAGGAAATCAGCGCATCGGACTTCATTCTGGCCCAGCGCATTCGCGCCATTCTGCAAGCAAAGATGGATGAAATCTTCCAGCATGTTGACGTTCTGGCCACGGCCTCACTGCCAGTGACAGCCACAAAACTCGACGCGAACCTGGATGAGGCGTTGACCTTTGCCGATCCCATTGGCGGCATCGGCAACATCTGCGGGCTTCCCGCCATCAGCGTGCCTTGCGGCTTTGGGCAGCATGGCTTGCCGGCGGGCATCCAGTTTATTGGCCGCGCGCTCAATGACGCCAAGATCGTCCAGGCGGCGCGCATTTTTCAACGCCAGACGGACTGGCACCGCAAGCACCCGAAGCTTTCATAGAATAACCGGTTTGATATGCTGACAAAGGTTTACCTTCTCGGCTGAACGTCATCCCGTGGATGACGAGTTTTGATAGGACCACTACTCATGTCTCTTCCTTTACATCGCAACACAGGGTATTTCACCTGAGTGCGCTCCAGCGGTCGCTGTGCAATACTAAATGGGTTGCCGCCTGGCCTTGATGCTGGGGCACGCGCATCCAATGATCCAGAATGTCCGCTGATTTGTTGACCGGAACACGGTTTAATCCGGAACCGCTGCGTGAATCCATCCTGCGGCATATTCATTACGCGCTTGCTCGTCCCGGAGGGAATCTGGTCCCGCGCGAGCTTTTCAAGCCTCTCTCGCTGACCATCCGCGATCATCTCATCGATGGCCTGCTCAAAACCGAGCGGCGTTATCGTGAAGCGAACGTCAAGCGTCTGGGCTATCTCTCCATGGAATTTCTGATGGGGCGCTGGCTTAGTGACAATCTATGCAACCTGGGTCTGGGCGATCAGTGCCGCGCTGTGCTGGCGGAATTTGGCGTGAAGCTGGAAGACGTGCTGGAAGTGGAGCCTGACGCGGGTCTTGGGAATGGCGGCCTTGGGCGTCTGGCCGCATGTTTTCTGGAATCGCTGGCCACCATGGGCATGCCCGGTTTTGGTTACGGCATCGATTATGAATACGGCATGTTCAAGCAGGAGATTGTTGGCGGCTTTCAACGGGAAAAACCGGACCAGTGGAAGTCTGAAGGGACGCCGTTTTATATCGAGCGCCCGCAGGATTTCTGCACCGTGCCAATGTATGGGCGGCTGCAATCTTCGCGTGATTCGCACGGCAACCGGCGGCAGAGCTGGGTGGACAGCAGAATTGTCGTGGGCGTGCCTAACGATCTGCCGGTGGCCGGCTATGGCGGCAACACCGTAAATTTCCTGCGGCTGTTTACGGCGCGAGCGTCAGAAGATTTTGATATTGAGATTTTTAATCGCGGGGACTACATTCGGGCGGTCGAGCAGAAGATTGCCTCGGAAAATATTTCCCGCGTCCTTTACCCCTCTGACTCTGTCCTTTCCGGCAAAGAGCTGCGGCTGAACCAGGAATATTTTCTGGTGGCGTGCGCTCTACGCGACCTTTTGCGTAATTACATGTCCACGCATGCTGGTTTTGACGACCTTCCGGCCAAGGTCGCCATCCAGATGAATGACACACACCCCAGCCTCTGCGTAGCTGAGCTGATGCGTTTTCTAGTAGACGAGAACTCCCTTGACTGGGACCATGCCTGGGAGCTTACCGTGGCCACGCTCGGCTATACCAACCATACGCTGCTGCCGGAAGCCCTGGAAAAATGGCCAGTCTCTCTGATAGAGCGTGTTCTGCCGCGGCACACGGAAATAATCTTCGGCATTAACCATCAATTTCTGCGGACCGTTGCGCGGAGCTGGCCGGGAGATATTGACCGGCAACGCCGCATGTCGATCATTGAAGAAGGGCCGGAAAAGCAGGTGCGCATGGCCAACCTGGCGATTGTGGGCAGCCACGCCATCAACGGCGTTTCCCAGCTTCATTCTGACCTGATCAAGAGCGCGCTGGTGCCGGACTTTGCCCAGCTCTGGCCGGAACGCTTCAGCAACAAGACCAACGGGGTCGCCCCGCGGCGCTGGATTTTGAAAGCAAATCCCGGCCTTTCTTCATTGCTTACCCGCACCGTGGGAGAAGAATGGATCACCGATCTGGAGCGCGTGCGGGCGATTGAAAAATGCGCGGGCGATCCCGTTTTCTGCGAGGAATTCCGTGCGATCAAACATCGCAACAAAGAAAAACTGGCGCGCGAGGTCTTTAACACCACGGCTGTGAGCATCGATCCGCAATCGATGTTTGATGTCCACGTAAAGCGCATTCATGAATACAAGCGCCAGCTCTTGAACGTGATGCGCGTAATCCATGAATACCTGAGCGTGGTGGAAGATGGCGCGGAGCCGCAGGCGCCTCGCAGCTATATTTTTGCCGGCAAGGCTGCGCCGGGATACTGGGCGGCCAAGCAGATCATCAAGCTCATCAATAATCTTGCCCAGGTGGTGAACTCTGATCCGCGGGTGAAAGACCGCATCAAGGTAGTGTTTGTTC
>JBARNL010000378.1:0-6201 GCA_049802955.1 Candidatus Angelobacter sp. | reverse complement strand
ATGTCCACCTTCTCTGACTGGGCTGACCTGATCCATGGCCCCAGCGCGGATTGGGGGCAGTTGAGCTGCGGATGCCATCCAAACTGCGGCGTCGGTATGGCGCTAATGATCGATAAGGAAACCAAGGAAGCGGTTCCCGTTACGGCATTCCTGAATGGCGATCGCATCGCGAAAGACGTAGCCAAGGTAAATGATGCAGGCCGCGGACGGTTCCTCTCGGTGTTCGGCATGGCGCTGGCTCTGGCCCGCAATTACGATCCGTTCCAGGCACCCAAGCACTTCAAGTTGATCGATCTGCTGCGCAAGTTCGACAAAACCTTCAGCGCGACCAAGAAAGCCGATGAAAAGTACGGCAAAGTGGACGGCGAGCGCACGATTGAAGACATCAAGAGGCGCCGCAAAGATCGCTGGAACTTCCTATTCATTGCCGGAATGTGGTTCCAGGACCTTTACAATTACGATTTCCGCCGCACTGAGCAGTGCATTATTCCTTACGCCACCCAGGAAGGCGAGATCAGCTTCTGCGCCTATAACACCGGCGTGGGCTGGCGCAACATCATTGAGAAGATGCACATGACGGCCACGCTCACCAAGTGGTATGAAGAGCATGGCCGCCATGAAATTTTTGCCGGCGGCAAGGCCGTGGGGCTGAACCAGAGCGCCCACAAACTGAACTTAAATGAGGAGCATGTTCGCGCCGGCCGCAACACGACGCTGGACGAGCTAGGCATCGCCAAGACGGCACGCGAGGAAAAGACGCGCGCCCGCGATGAAAAGCTCAAAAAGAGTGCCGAAGATGCACGCATGGAAGCGCTGTATCGCGAGCACATTCTGAAAGAGCCCAAGCCGGAACCGCAGGGTGGGTTCATTCCTCTTGGCGCTATCGCTCCGGCCGCTCCGAAAGCAGAAGTAAAGCAGGAAAAGAAGGAAGAAGTTTTCGGCGATTAGAGTTAAAGCTCAACCACAGAGAACACAGAGGGTCACGGAGGCAGTTCCTCAATGACCCTCAAATTTTTTGCAATCATTCTTCATCGGCGAGTCAGCCGTAATTTCTCTGTGTTTCTCAGTGCTCTCTGTGGCTAAAATTTCGTTATGCGCTTCATGCTCATATTGATGGTGCTTGCTCTGCTGTCCGGCTGCGCCGGCGCGCCAAAGCATCCCACATGGACTAACGCTACCGGAGCGGAACAAAATGAGCGCCTGATGTGGCGGGCGATTCATAACAAAGACTGGACAAATGTGGAACGTCATCTTTCACCCACTTTCGTGGGTGTGATGCCCGACGGACGCATGTTTGATCGCGCGGCCTGGCTGCAATTATGGCAAAGCACTGAAGTGCGCGAGTTTTCGCAGGGAGAACTGCAGGTCCGCCCTGAAGGCCAAGACATGAAAGTTACCTACATCTTTCATGGTGAGACCCCTATTTTAGGACCCGCGCCTGAAGGATTTCGCGTAATGTCGGTCTGGCAAGACGTCAAAAGCCGCTGGATACTTTCTGCAGTATCGATTACGGCAATCCAAAGCCACTAATAACCGGTCAATATCCGCTGGCATACCGGCCCTTATCTCAAGCCAAAAAGCAGGGAGACTGTTTTGCAGCCGATAAAGCTTCGCCGGCCCGGATCGAAAAAGCCTCCTGTTTGGTTACTAGAAAAAATTGCACACTGTCGAGCTGAAGTCGTGGAACGCTAAAAGCGTTTAACTGGAATGCGCCGCAAAGGCTTGTATTTATTAAGCAAAAACTAGTGCTCGGGAACATGGGAGCGGATAACGCAAGTACAGGGCCAGTTTGAGGTTACTAAAGTTGAAGCCGTTCCGGCGCGATTAGTACCTACGTCACCTTTTAGTTCGCTCGCTTACAGTCTAGATTTGAAAGGCCGCTCATTGCGGGCGGCTGCGGCAATGTTCCATTCGGCGTTAAGTTGAAAATATATGTCGTTCAATTATCGATACAAAAAATCCGATGCATCTTCCATAAGAATCCATGAAGCTGGATTTTCAATGGTCGAGTTGATCATGGTTTGCGTAGTCCTGGTGATCATTACAGGGATCGCCGTACCTAATATCTTCAGGACCTATCAGAATTATCAACTCGATTCCGCCGGTCACTCGATTGCCAGTTTGCTGCAACAGGCCAGAATCCAGGCCGTGAAGACGAACGTTCCTGCGTATGCGAATTTTACTAATGCGTCTTCTGGAAACATCGCGTTTGTTTCAAACGACAACAGCGCGGCATATGCCGCTGGAGATCCCGATATCGAGCTTTCTCCGGCTGTTTCATTTCAGAATGTGCCACCGGAGCATAGTCAGCTGGATCTCTATCTCAGCGGAGGGGCCCCAGGACTAACGCCGCAGGTGGGTGGAAGCATTGGTTTTAATGCGCGCGGCTTGCCTTGTAGTGAGACGACCCCTGGCGGCAATCCCACGGTGTGCGGTTTTCCGGGGGGGGCCAGCGGATACATATGGTTTATGCAGAACAATATCGGGTGGGAAGCGGTGACGGTAACCCCGTCAGGAAGAATAAAAAGCTGGAGATTGATCAGCCAGGCCGCTGCCCCCTTTACCTGGCAATAGGCGGAGCTATGAAACAACCAAAAAAATACGGACGCAAGAACACCAGGGGATTCACGCTGGTGGAGTTAACCGTGGCCATGTTCGTTCTTACCGTTGGAGTATTGGGTGGAATGATCATGATTGTCCTGGGTATGACCCGGGACAACACGAACCGGATGGATACAACCGCCACCAATGCGGCCCAGGCCGTGCTGGAACAGATTGCCGCGGTGCCTGCCGGTACCAGCCCCACTCTGACCGTGACCGATTGTGTGCCAAGTACCCATCTTGTGACCACGGCTGGCGCAGCCGCGCCAGGCGGAACGGGCGCAACGTTAGCCGGAAATGGGGACGTGGATTTTCAGCAGCCTGCTGTTGCGGGCTATGAGATACCCTATGCGGTTTGTGGCAACAACAAACTAATAGCTACTTATAACGTGCGCTGGCACATTACTACGCTCCCGGGCGGAGGCAAGCTGGTGATCGTGGCCGCAGGGCATCCGACCATTTACAACAAGAGCCACGCCATGGCTTACATTGCGCCGGTAACGCTACGCACGATTGTTGGATTGTGAGAATTTTATGAGCATGAGCATAAATAAGAAGCACTCTGATCAAGACGGATTTACGCTGATCGAACTATTGATGGTCGTGCTTCTGCTTTCCATTATTGTGGGCGCAGTGTTCTCGCAAATTGAGCGGGCGCAGGTCCGATACAAGGTGGAAGACCAAAAAATAGATTTGACGCAGCAGGAACGCGAATTTATCGATCAATTCACCCGTGATCTGCATCAGGCCGGCTACCCTTCAATCGCGGTTTTCGGCGGGCAATTTGGCCTCAACAGCTCCAGGATAGCGGCGGGGGTATGGTCGATTTCCCAAACAGATTTACGTATGGAAGGCGATGTGGATGGAACCGGCGTCCAGACTGTGGAGTACTCCTATTTTGACGGGGCTGGATGGCCCGGCCCGGGTCTTAACCCGTGTCCCTGCCTGCGGCGCAGTGCAGCGCCGAAATTCGACGGAATAGCGCCTTCCGCGCAGGTGGCAGGCGCAGCATTCACGCAGGTGCAAAACGTTGTTCCACTGGCTACTCAGCCCATTTTTTCCGCTTATGATGCAACCGGGGCCCCAGTGGATATTAGTACAACGATAACGAATCCAACGAAATTGGCCCAAATTAAAAGCGTGCAGATCACCGTAACAACGCAGGGGCTGGCAAATGATTCTGACGTTCACAACACCATACAGGTGAGCATGACCGGTATGGCGCGTCTGGTAAATAACTGAGGTGACAAACATGAACGGAAAAAATACAAAGCGACTGAAATCCCAGCGTGGCATCGCCATGATGGTGGCGTTGCTCGCTCTGCTTCTGCTTGCAGCTATCGGCATGGGGCTCATGTTCATGGCTGACACGGAAAACAGCGTGAACAATAACTATCGCGACTCGCAAAAAGCCTATTTTGCGGCGCGTGCGGGTGCGGAAGAGGCCCGCCTGCTGTTGGGTGCGGATAATGCAACCAAAACGGCTGCCCAGGGCCTGACCATGCCCACCACCGTAGCCAATACCGGGATACTTTATCTTGAGAATCCGACAGCTGCTGAAACCATTGATCCCACCACCGGCGCTGGGAATACGATTGCAAACAACGCTTTTCTGGACGACCAGCTCTGTTGGGAAAAATACACGCAGATGACGACTTTGAGCCAGGGAACTTCCGGCTCCTGCGGCTCGAATGGCCAGACAGCCCAGCTGTTGCCGTCAACATCGATAGCCTACACTGCTTCAAACATGGCTTTGGCGCCGGGCGAAGGCACCGCGACCGCGCTTCCGTTTAAATGGGTGAGAATCACGAACAAGCAAAATTTGATGGGACCCAACGGTCAAAAAGTCAGCACCGCTGCGGCGGATGGCGCGCAAGTGTGCTGGAATGGCTCGAAAGAAATCCCGATAGCGGGTGGATCTTGCCTGGCTCAAACCCCGCAGATGACGCCCGTCTGGGAACTAACCTCTTTGGCTACGACCCCAAGAGTCGGACAAAATCCAGGGTCGCGCAGAATCGTACAAATGGAGGTAGCCTTTCCGCCGCCAATTAACCCGCCGGCTGCAATTGCTGCTGAGGCGCCAATTGGGATGCACGGTAACTTGCAGATCAGTGGCTATGACAATTGCAAGTGCACCACAACGAACGCCAGCCGTCCGGGACAAGTATGCGATGGAAGCCACCTGAGCGTCTTTAGCGCTGCTGGCATAAGCCAAGCTGGGGCCGGCTCTGAGACTTTGACCTCCGGACTCGGCACTGGTTTAACCACTTACAACCCCGATGGGACCGTAAAGGTTCAGGGTTCAACGGCTGCAGGCCAACCGTGGCCTTATGACGTAAACCAGATGATTTCTGATTACAAAACCAGTGCGATAAACGCCTCGACTACTCCCCCTTGGAGCTTTTCTTGTGGCGCCACCGGCTGCGGAACCCAGACTGGTGCGAATTTTGGCGCCTATCCCACCGGTCTGCCCGACGCACCGGTTTATAATAACGGTGGCGCACCCGCAACCGTTTATGTTCCGGGCAATGTGCAGCTTACTGGCGCCAGCGGATCAGGCATCTTGATCATCGACGGTGATCTGGACGTCCATGGCGGTCTGAGTTTCTATGGTTTAATCCTGGTCAAGGGTCAAATCACTTTCTCGGGAGGCGGTGCATCCAAAGTCAACTTGTACGGAGCAATGCTGGCAGGTGAAGACGTTAATGCGCAGGATGCGGCGCTCGACGATTCAATTGGCGGCAGCTTCAACTTCCAGTACGATTCATGCGCTTTAAGCCTTATACCTCCTTCCGGCCCGCCAAAGCTGCTTGCAACTCACGAAATCATGTACTAAGGGGAATGTAAATGAAGAAGTGTTTTTGGATGATGGTCGGGATAACGCTGCTGGGCAGCACCATAGCCTTTGCGCAGGACGAACCGCCGTCATTGGGCGAACTGGCAGCAAAGCAAAAAAAGCAAAATAAGACCACGCGCAAACCAGAAAAGTTTTATACCGAGGCAGACCTGCCCAGCAGGCCTGCCGCCACTGGGAAAGCGGCTAGCGTTGCTCCTGCTGCGAACACGTCGGGCGATAAAACATCGGGCCAACCCACTGCTTCAACGCAAGGAAACGACAGCACAAAGAAGCCCGGACCGGCATCCAACGATTCCCACGCCGTGGCGGAATTAAAAAAGCAAATCGAGTCTTATCAGCAAAACGAGGATATGTGGAAAAAATCGGCCCAGAGATATGAAGACCTGCTGGCGAATGAGACGAATGACTTCCGGCGCCAGACATATGAGGAAGCACTCGAAAATGACCGAAAAAATGCTGCACTCTATCAGCAGAAAGTAGATCAGGCACAGACCGCGCTTTCGAATGCACAAAAAACGGCCTCATCGAGTTCCTCAAGTTCCTCGGCAAGTCCTCCGGGACAGCCCTGAGTTAATAATTGTTTATAAAATTTATAAGCCATCCCTTCCGCGGCTGGCTTTTTGCTGGAATACGAAAAACGATGCGGGAATAACTACGCTACAATTCCTTCCAGCATGGCCGTCTTCCACCATCGCAGTATTGCCGGACTGGATAAACCCATGTTTCGCCGGCTCCTGTTGGGG
>JBARNL010000377.1:0-9059 GCA_049802955.1 Candidatus Angelobacter sp. | reverse complement strand
TTTCAGCGCCGTGGGCGATGTACGGCTGGAGACGGACAAAACCGGCAATCACTTTACCGTGGTGGGGACGCTGCCGCAGTCGGCGCGAACCAGTGAAGCGTTTGATGACGTGCAGGGAAGTTTCTTTTCTTCAAGCACCGCGGAGGAAACTATCATCCTGGGCGACTTTGGGCGTGACCTTTTGAACCTGCCGCGTGAGCCGCGCGGCACTGACGTGAAGCTTACCCCTGACCAGGCGAACCAACTGCTAGGTAAATACATTGTGCTGCGCTATCACAAGCGGGAAGCCGGTGAGAGCGCACCGCTGGCGGGCAAGACCACAAAGAAAGGCGAGGCCGATCCGGATGACGTGGACAGCGCGGACGGCATCAAGGCAGAAGATGCACAGTCATTCAATCTGGTGCCGAAGACGTTGAAGCTGAAGATTGTTGGGATCGTCTCCAGTGAGCCAAATCGCGGCCTGCGGCAGGGCAGAACGCCGATGTTTCTTCCTCTGGGATTGGCGGAGTCGCTGGACATGGTGCAGGCCGGAGAGCTGTGGAGCACGTTGCGTCCTTCAGAAAACAAAACTTATATCGCGCTGATTGTGCGCGTGGCAAAGAGCAAAGCCGTTTCCCAGGTGGAAGACGAGATCCGCAAACAGGGCTTCAGCACGTTCTCCATCCTTGATGCTTCGAAGGGAATCACGCGGTTTTTTACTTTCCTTGATCTCTTCCTTGGGATCTTTGGCAGCCTTGCCTTGGCCGTGGCGTCCCTGGGAATTGTGAATACGCTGGTAATGGCCATCCTGGAGCGCAGGCGCGAAATTGGGATCATGAAGGCGCTGGGCGCGAGTGATGGCGACGTGAAACGCATCTTTTTTGTGGAAGCAGGATCGATGGGAATTCTGGGCGGCGCGCTGGGCGCAGGCCTGGGCTGGACGATTGGCCGTGCTATCAACTTTGCCACGAATATTTATTTGCAACGGCAAGACATCAAGCCGGAAAATTTCTGGGTGGTGCCAATATGGCTGGTGGCGGCGGCGCTGGGATTTTCAGTTTTCGTGAGCATGTTTGCCGGGCTGTATCCGGCGTCGCGCGCCGCACAACTCGATCCGGTGCAGGCGCTGAGGCATGATTGAGAAAAGCAGCTCTTGGCTCTTAGCCTTTGGCCCTTAGCGAAAGATCTTTACCGCAAAGGACGCAAAGAGCGCAAAGGAAAGAGAAATAGTAATAGCTAAAGATTTAACCGCAGAGAACGCAGAGGGGATTGGCAAAGGCATCAGACTATTACTTTTGTGCCATTCACTCCAAGTTAAAGACTCTCATTACGGCGGGAGAGCGAATATATTGAAAGCCGCCTAGTTTGAAAAATGGTTCCGCTTTCCTCTGCGTCCTTTGCGACCTCTGCGGTAAATGCTTTTGGGGCTGAATGCTGATTGCTGAATGCTGAGTTGTGCTTCGCTTTTATGATCGATCTTACTGAAGGATTCACTACGGAGAAGCAGAGAGCGCAGAGTTTTTACAACTGGAATTCGATGTCTGACTTTGCAAATCAACCCAGTTTCTTAGCGTCCTTTGCGACCTTTGCGGTGAACCGGTTTTGACTGAATGCTGAGTGCTTCCAAATACCTGCTGTCATTTTTATTTCTTGTTTTTGCAGTTAATGCTTTTGCGGCGTCGCGGATGCAATGCGGCGCAATGAAAAGCAAGTATGTCCCCGGACGCATTGGCTACTGCGCTCTGCTGCCGCCAAGTTATGACGCGCATCCGGGCAAACGTTTTCCCGTTCTGTATTTTCTGCACGGGCTTGGCGGTGACCAGAGTTTCCTGGCCTCAACCGGCGCGTCCAGCGGGATCGAAGAAGCGTGGGAAGACAAACGGCTGGGCGAGTTTGTGATCATCACGCCGCAGGGCGAGAACAGTTTTTACATCAACTCGCGCGACGGCCACATTCTGTATGAAGATTTCTTTATCCGCGAATTTATGCCGCAGATGGAGCGGCGTTTCCGGCTGGCCGGAAACCGGGCGGGCCGGGCGATCGGTGGGATTTCCATGGGTGGCTATGGCGCGCTGCGGTTTGCTTTCAAATATCCGCAGATGTTTGTTTCAGTAGCGGTACACATGCCCGCGCTGCTGGAAGAGCTGCCGCACGGGTCGGGGGATGTGGGCCTGGCGGCATTTCTGGGAAACGCATTTGGCTCGCCGCTGAATGAGCGCTTTTGGAAAGAGAATTCTCCGTTTGTTTATGCGCGAACGGCGAACCTGCAAGGCCTGAAGATTTACTTTGATTGCGGCGACCAGGATAATTACGGCTTTAACGCCGGCGTGCGCCAACTGGATAAGCTTTTGACCGCGCGCCATGTGCCGCATGAGGCGCATATCTATCCGGGTGGCCATGATATGCAGTTTGTATCGCAGCATCTGGAGGCGTCAATGGAATTTCAATCGCAGGCGCTGGGGCTGACGAAATAAAGATTGACGAAATAAAGATCGATGAAGTGAAGACTGACCAAGCGAAGAGTCGAGGAAAGCTATGAGATGGTTGATCGCATTTTTGGCCGTTGCGGGCATGGTGGCTGCGGCCCTGGCCTTGCGAGAGCACTACCGCACTGGGGCATCGCCGTGCAGCATCAATGAAAAATGGGACTGCGGGATTGTGAACAAAAGCAGGTTTGCTTCTATCGGGGGTGTTTTTGACCAGCTTACAAACCGCGGCGCAGTGTTTTCAGACGATGCCAAGCCGCGGTTCGAAGCGATTCGCGAAATTCCGGTGGCCGATGTCGGCATTGCCGGGTACATTTTTCTGGCTTTACTGGCATTGCTGAAACGGTGGCGATTGCTTGTTGCAGCTTCGATCCTTGCGTTCGGTTTTTCGTGTTATTTGGCGTACATTGAAAAATCCATTTTGGAGAAATGGTGTATCTACTGCGTAATTTCATGGGGGATCATTACGCTAATTATGCTGTTATCGCTGATCGCGCTGGGAATGAACTGGCGGAGCACTCGGGCCACGGCTAGCAGAGCGACGTAAGTACGCGTTTCAAAAAGGAAAACCTTTGAAACACAGAGGAACGGAGGAATCCGAGGAGGAATAGGTCGAGTCTCGCATGGTTAAAGGCCACAGTTTGGCACCATAGACACGGAGATACGAGATAAGATTCGGGTAGAACTCCCTGCGGCTGCAACTACGAACGAAAGCGTGCAGGGATCCTTTGACACGCGCGCAACTCCCTTTCGGTCGTTTTGCGCGGCTCAGGATGACAAAACTGATGGGGCGCAGGAACCGGATATGTTCAAGCGGCTACGCAGCCGCCTCCGTAGCAAGGGCTTCAATGATGGCGATGTTGTCTATCAAATCATGCGAGAGCCCATGACGTTGCTGAAGATATTGCGGGCTGTTGTAAGAGATGGAGCACGTGCCGTCTGCATTTTCAGAGACGAGCAGTTTCAGCGGAAGATCAATGGCAATTGAAGGCGAAGCCAGCATGAGCGGCGTGCCGCCCTTGGGATTACCGAAGATCACAAGCTTTGTATCTGGCATTTTCATGCCAGCGGCTTCAGCTTCACCGCTATGGTCTATCACGGCAAAAAGCGTGATACCACGGATGACGAGAAGCGATTTGATTTTGCTGACAGCTTCTTCCACGGTGCAGTTGGCGGTTTTGGTGATGATGCCATTGGCTGAATTCATGTTTGCCTCACGCAAGGTTATGAATGGCGAGTAAGAGAGATGAAAGTGTTTTCTACCTGCTTCCAGACGCTGGAGCCGGGATCGACGATTTCAAAGTGTCCAATGTTTTGAAGCGTGATGAGCTCAACGTGTTCGCCGAGTTTTTTCTTTTTGGCGGCGTAGGTCTGGCTGATCTCGTAAGGAACGTCTTGATCGGCGGTGCCGTGAATCAGTTTTTGCGTGGCTTGCGGGATGGAACGCTCCGCGGGAGAGGCTTCACGGTAATGGTCGGGAACTTCAGTGGGTGAGCCGCCGAGAAATGCTGCTGCTGCGTCATTGCTCAGATGCAACTCCCAGGCGCGGCGCAGATCGAGCACGCCGGCCAGTGAAAGCACATGCGTTACGGAAGGCTCAAACGCTGCAAGGCAGAGAGCCAGATGGCCGCCAGCGGAGTGCCCGGCGACACACAACCTTTTAAGGTCGAGCCGGGCAATGGAATCATTGTTGTGTTCGCGCAATGCACGATACGCGCTGCGGACATCTTCAAATGTTCCGGGCCATCCGCCGCCGGGATTGCCCACGCGACGGTACTCGATGTTCCAGGTTGCAATGCCGACTTGTTTCAGGGCGTGGCAAAGATGTCCGGCGTAAGTTAGATCGTATTTGGCGCGCCAGTAGCCGCCGTGGATGAAAAAGACGATCGGGTGAGGGCCTTTTCCCGTGGGAATGCGAACGTCGATAAATTGATTTGGGTCCTGGCCGTAAGGGAAGCGCAGATCGGGATCGGGCGGTTTTTGTTCCATGATGGCTTCGCTCTGCACGCAATGCAGTATAAAACAGCGGCGCTGATAGGAATTGAACTTGCAGGATCGAAGCACGCTGGGCAGCCTTTATTTTGCGCGAAGTTTGGGCGAGAACGGAGGGCGAGCTAGGCCGCGACCTTGCCGCGAAACATGCGATAGATAAAAACAAAATAGCCGATGGCCAGCAACATGCCAAAGCTCCACCAGATTAAACCATAAGAAAGTGAGTACGAGCCTGAAGCAGCGTTATAAATGGTGACGTTCAGTGCGGGATCGGTCGTCGAAACAAGCAGGTTCGGATAGACAGCGGCAGCCGCGCCGACGAGCATGAAAATCAGGTAAGCGCAGGAGGAAAGAAACGCTCCTTTATCCTGGTTTCGCCGCCGATGCAGGTACATGGCGACGAGGCTCAAGCCAACTGCAACGGGAATGACATACAGCACAGGAACCCTGCGATAGTTTGTAAGTAAATCTGGCCGAATGGAAAGTGTTGCCCACAGACTGACAAGCGTCACCAGAACCAGAGCGGGCCACAGCAGGGAAGCAACGCGACGCGCACGTAAATTGATATTGCCGGAAGTTTTTACGGCGACATAGTGCGCGCCGTGAATGGTGAGAGCAAGCAGCGCTACCAGGCCAGCGATGACGGTGTACCAATCCAGAATTCCGGGTTCGGCGCCGGTGCGCCAGTTGGTCCACAGAGGGAGGAAAAAGTAGCCGTCCTTATTCAAAGGCACGCCACGAACCACGTTGCCCAGAGCAGCGCCGTAGAAAATCGCGAGCAGAATGCTGGAGAGAGCGAAGCAGCCGTCAAAGAAGCCGCGCCAGACGATTCCTTCAAGATGCATGCGCAGTTCAATGCCAATGCCGCGCAGAATCAGAAGCCATAGAACGATCATCAGCGGAAGATAGAAGCCGCTGAAGCCGGAAGCGTAAAGCAGTGGGAAGGCGAAGTACAAAGTTCCGCCGCCGGCGATTAACCAGACTTCATTGCCGTCCCACACGGGGCCAATGGTGCGAAGCATGGTGCGCCGTTCCTGGTCAGTTTTGGCGATGAACAGGTGCAGAATGCCGGCGCCAAGGTCGAAACCATCGAGTACGACATACGCTGTAATCATGATCGCAACGAGCCAGAACCATATGAAAAGCATTCGTCAGTTTCTCCTACGCTACCGTGATCGGATTGCCTGCATTGATAGAAGATTCAAGCTCTGCGCCCGGACCGTGGGCGATCTCGCGGTTCACCAGCACCAGAAACAGGATCGCCAGCACGGTGTAAAGCCCCATGAAGCCGATCAGAGTAAACAATCCATTGCCGGCGTGGACGTATTTCGAGTAACCCTCTGTCGTGCGCATGAGTCCATAGACCAGCCAGGGCTGCCGTCCAATCTCGGCAGTCATCCAGCCGGCAGTGTTGGCGATATATGGCAGCGGCAGGCAAAGCATGATGATCCAGAGCAGCCAGCGCGATTGATACAGCTTTCTTCGCCACAGCAGGAATGCAGCCACGGCCATCACAGCGATAAAGATCGTCCCCAGTCCGGCCATGATGTGGTAGCTGTAATACAGCAACGGAATGTTCGTGGGCCACTGGTCCTTTGGAAATTCATTCAGGCCTTTCACTTCAGCAGTTGTAGTGCCGTAAATCAGAAAGCTCAACACTTTGTTTACCACCAGCGGATTGTCAATGCGCTCATGCTCTTCATCGGGCTGGCCCAGGATCACGATGGGCGCGCCATTCTCAGTCTTAAACAAGCCTTCCATCGCGGCAGTGGTGGCGGGTTGGTGGCGCGCCATGTATTTGCCGTGCAGATCGCCAGTCGGAAATATCTGCAGCGCGGAAAAAATAAAGCCTGCGATTACGCCAACGCGCACAAAGACGCGCGCGTGCTCGGCAAACTTTCCTTCCAGCAGGTAGTACGCGCCTACGCCAGCCATCACAAATGCGCCGGTAATTACAGCACCGCTCATGTTGTGAGCGTATTGCAAGATCGCCCACGGGTTCAGCAGCAGCCCCCAGAAGCTGATTACCTGGAAGCTGCCGTCAGCCCCGCGTTGGAAGGCCACAGGATGTTGCATCCATGCGTCAGTGACGATGATGAAGTAACCGGAGAGCCACGATCCGAAAAAGACGAGGAAGGCGGCCCACCAATGTCCTTTGGGGCTGAGGCGTTTTTCGCCAAACAGGAAAAGCCCCAGGAAAGCGGATTCAAGAAAGAAAGAGAACACGCCTTCCATCACCAGCGGCTGGCCAATCACGCCTCCGGTAACGCGCGCAAAATGCGACCAATTGGTGCCGAACTGGAACTCCATGGGAATTCCAGTGACGACGCCCAGAATGAAATTGATGCCGAAGATCTTTGCCCAGAACCGTGCGGAGTGATTGTAAATTTCATTGTGGGTACGCAGCGCCAGCGTTTTCAGCACCACGATCAGGAGCGCCAGCCCCATGGTGAGCTGCGGAAACAGATAGTGAAATGTTGCGGTAAAAGCAAAATGGAGCCGGTGAATCAGCAGCGCACTATCCATTCATACTCCCTTGTTGGTATGTCCTGCGTGCAGCTTGCGAGTGAACACACAATCCTAGGGCGCGGCAAAGGCAGACGCAATGGCCGTTTCAAAATTAAATGGGAGTTGAGAGCCGGCGCTGTGATCTATCTCACACTTGCCCGAGGCTTGTTCATCGATGCAGAAGCAATCCAACGATTGCGGCAGCAGAAATCAGCAGCGGCTCAGGAATCTTCCATTTGAAAAGCAGGAGAAGAGATATCAGGGCGATGAGTATCGTCGCGACATCCGTTACAGATCGTCGTGCCAGAACAATGGCTGCGCCAGCGATGGCTCCTGGAGCCGCAGCGGTGATGCCCTGCACAAAAGCGCGCAACTGCGGATTACCGGCAAATTTCTTATAGAACGGCCCTGCAATTACAACCACCAGATAGACAGGAAGAAAAACACCCAGCGCAGAGGCCATCGCCCCGCTCCAGCCGTGAACTATGTAACCAATGAATCCCACGGTGATTACAACTGGGCCGGGAGTGATCATGGCCACGGCAACGGCGTCAATGAATTGTTGTTCGCTAAGCCAGTGGCGTTCCAGCACAATGCCGCCGTGGAGAAAAGGCACAATGGCTAGTCCGCTGCCAAATACAAACAGGCTTGCCTTGGTAAAAAAGAGAAGGATCTGGAAAAACAATGACGTACCTGCACTCACGCTGCCGCCAGTCACCAGCGCAAAGCTGCTGAGAGAGGGTGAAAGCTTTGGCCGGGCTTTTATCATCAGTGATATCAGTCCGCCCGCCAGGAACAGCCAGACGATTTCGCGTTCGGTAATAGCGGTGGCGGCCAGCAGCACAAGAAAGATGCACCACAATAATTTGTCTTTGCTAATAGCGGTCTTGACCAGTTTGATCGCTGAACGAGCAATGATCGCAACCACCGCGGCGCCGACTCCATAGAACGCAGCCTGCATCCATGGCAACCCGCCAAATTTTACGTAAAAAAATGAGAGCGCCAGCACCATCAGAAATGAAGGCGCAATGAATGCCACTGCGACCAGTGAAGCGCCAAGCGTCCCGCCGCGCAGCAGTCCCAAATACATTGCCAGTTGCGCTGCCAGCGGCCCGGGAGCAAGTTGGGCCAGCGCAAGGCCGTCCAGATATTCCTGTGGCGTAAACCAGCGCTTCTCTTCGACAAGGTCGCGCTGCATATAACCGGCCAGTGCAATGGGCCCGCCGAATCCCCATGTTCCCAGCCGCAAGAAATACCATACAAGCTGCGGCAGGACCCGCGCGGGCAAAATGGTCTCAGCTTTGGATTCAGTGGCTGCCAGTTGGCTCATAGACAATCATCCGCGCTACTGGTTTGCCATCCTCTTCTTCTTCCGGAGCGTATACGCGATGGGTGCGCTCATCCACCGCGAGGCTATGCACTTTGCGCTGCACGCGAAAATCTTCCAGCTTGCGAAAGTGATCTGGATCGTCCTCTTGGAAAACCGAAATCGCGCCGCTATAGCACGCCACGTAAATCCGTTTCAGTCCAGGATCGTACTTGATCACATCTCCACCATCGGCGATGGGCAATGTGGTTATCACGCGATGTTTTTCCAGATCGATCACCGCCATCAGGTTGTTGTCTTCACAAACCAGGACCGCGCGGCGGTGTTCGGGATCAAGAGCCATACCGTGATTTCCTTTGCATGGATGGACTTCGTAAACCGGTGTTCTGATCTTGTCCGTTGCCGGATCAATCACGGTCATCGTGTCGAGTTCCTGAAGATTGACGTAAATGAGCTTGGCCACCGGATCGTATTGCGGCATTCCGGTTTCACTTTTGAAGTTCAGCGTGTTGACGATCTTGTCTGTCTGAACGTCCACCACAATTTCCGTCTTTGCGCGTTCATCGGAAACATAAAGTTTATGGAATGGCGGAGCATAGGCGCTGCCATCGGGCTTCTGCTGTGCCGGCAGTTTGGCGATGACCTTGCCCTGGCGCAGATCAATCACGCCGATTTTTTTTTCGTGCCAGTCAGACGTGTAAATCTTCTTCAGTTCCGGAACGTACTCCACGCCTTCAACACCCGGCACATCAGGAATGGTCATCACC
>JBARNL010000376.1:0-12623 GCA_049802955.1 Candidatus Angelobacter sp. | reverse complement strand
CCACTGTGGAATCGGTGGATGCCGCAGATCCCAAAGTTCCCAAAGTCAGGATCAAAGCGGGCAAGCTTATTTCGCATCCCGTTACGCTGGCAGAAATAAAAACCAGCGAGCTGTTTGAAGGCTCAGCGTTGGTCCGCCAGGGACGCCTCTCCGTGGTCCCGCTGAACAAAGAGCAGTATGACTGGCTTACCGGGCGATAGTTTTTTTTGAACTTCGATGCAGCAAGAGTGCCCCTATTCCCCTATACCGAACAGCATTCCCGATCTGGGGTGTTTCTGAGATGATATTGCGGATATGCCTGAACTGGAATTGTTTATTCGATCCTGAAGACAAGATTCAATATGGGCGAGATGTCTGTTTCCGTGCGGAGCCGTGATGCCGGTAGAGCGCAACACTGACGAGCATGTAATTCCTAAATGGGTGCAGCAACGATATGACCTTTGGAACCAGCGACTCACCCTGCTCAACAAGACTGAAATTTCCTACAGGCAGTTGACAATTCCCTGCTGTGTAACGTGCAACGGCACACATCTTAATAAGATTGAAACGGCCATGCAGCAGGCGTGTGACGCTGGAGCGCAAGCAGTCAGAGACCTGCTATCGCAAACAGTCTTTATCTGGATGGGAAAGATACTTTACGGATTGCTTTGAATATGGATGGACCGCTTGCGCCTACGGCACTGGTAAGCTCAATAAACGAGTAAAACAAATGCTCCTCGCCCTACAACGAGGATGACATCTTGTCACTCAAGCACGTTGTGCAATATATCGAGAACCGCACCGAAAAACGGGCTGCTGTTGCTCACGTCACGAGCGGAGAATCCCTTCTTTTCCTTTCCTTTATTCTGACATTCAAGAATGTCCCACGCCACGGTTGTTTTCCAGAATGTTTACCGTGCCGCACTCTCCAGCACGCGCACCTTCCAGCGGTCTTCAGCGCCGGTCATCACGGCATAATACTGGATTTGCGCCTGGTCTGAGTGGATCACTGTGCCGCCATCCAGTACTTGCGTTTCAATGTTTGCGGTATCCTTCAGCTCAATAGCAGCGCCGTCAGGCGAATAAAATATCGCGTCCACCTTGTGCCCATGGTCAATGATGCGCGTTGTCAGGCCGTTTTGCTTCTGGTCTTTTACGCGTTGCGTGAATTTATCCAGGGCAAAGCCGGCGAAGTTATCATTCAAGGGCTGGAGCGTATTGTTCGCCAGAGATGTGCTGATGGCTTGCCACGCCAGTGTGTAGTCGCGCACGATTGCGCTTTGCGTTACGTCTTCAACCTCGCGCGGCTGGGCATTCTTCACGTTGAGCTGCACCGCAGGTTTTGTGTCGGCAAAAATCCGCTGGAGCAGAGGCACGGCGCCGGAAATCGCGAGCGATGCGCCGGCAGTGAGAATCAGTATGCGTACAAGCTTCATTGTCTGCCTCCCACGTGCAGCTCATTTCCCAGCACCACGCCCGCAGCCACCGTGATGGTCGCGTTATCGGATGCAGGCAGTTCGGCGCGGGCCGTGTCCTTCTTGATGCGCGCGTCCACTGTGCTTTTGCCGGTTTTGTCAGTCTGGATAAAAGTAACAATCGTTCCGTCCGGCACAGGATTGCCGCTGCAATCGCGAATTGGATCTGTTTCCACAATGGTGTATTGCGCCGTGTGACCAGCCACATGCATACGGAAACTGCGCTCACATGGATCGGCCGCAACCTGTTGCACCACGCGCGCCACTGAGGTGTCATCGACGGATGCAACAAACTGCGCCGCGCCCGCTTTTGGCGCAGACGCGCTATTGATCCACGCAACACCTTCACGGCTGGTAACGGTTTTTGTGGAACCCGCTCCGCCGACGGACAAATTGAAGTTTACGGGCGTGGGATCAAGAATCAAATTCTGGTACTGATCAAAGACAAATGTCACCCCGCTGATTACGTTAGGACGCGCCACCGGCACGCGTGAAGGACGCGCAAGAAAATTGAGCTTTCCCGGCTTGCCCGGTTTTACCCAGAAAACCTGGGATTGATTGCCGTCACCGCGTATCGCGGCAATCCATCGACCGGCGCTACGCAGCTCTTCACCTTTGATTTCGACGCTGCCGCCAGATTTGAATTCTTTCTTGATCACCTGTCCCGGCCCGACCAGGTACAGTGCTCCTCTTCCGCTGGTACTAATGCTGAGAGGCTGCCCCGCCACGGCATTCTGTGGCACGTGCAGTTCGGCTGCGCGGGCGCAATCCTCGGCAAACCAGCACAGCGCAATTATCAGGCCGGTATAAATTACTTTACGCATAGTTAGTTCTCACGGCTGTTCAGGCTGTAGTGGTTTACGGTAACGCGATAGGTATGCACGTTCGCCGCCAGATCATCGCGCAACGCCACGGAGAACGGTTGCGGCGTCTGTGGCAGTAAGGCGTGGTCAGAATAAGCGTCTGAAACCCAGATCACCTGTCCGCCATTGTCATAAAACGTGGCGAGAACGTGCGGGATGTTAACGATCTGTCCGCTTTCATTCAACAACTCGCCTTTAAGCACGGTGCGGCCAGTCAGGTCTTTTTCAATCCGCTGATGCAGCACGGCAATGACCGGGTCGGCCGATGCAGGCACCAGCATCCAATTGTGCGTCATGCGGACGGATTTCACGTCAGTCTTTTTAATGCCCGGAAAGTCGATGCGGTATGGCGATACTTCCTTGGGCAACAAAACGTGTGAGATCTTGTCAAAGCTGCTCTCTTCTGCAATGTCTTTGCCGCTGTTGTCGGTCAGAATTGCACCCACGGTAATAAAAGCCGGGACAGTATCTTCATTCACCACTTCGCCCATGATGATCAGTGCGCCGTCGCGCTCCACGGCATGCATGGAAAGAATGCGGCAATTCGGGTTCTCAACGTTCTGAGCGCCCCAGTCGTCGCCGGCGCCGCGCCACACAATGTCCCAGCGCAGGTAATTCACCGGAATCACCTGTGGCGGCACGTTCACTTCTTTTTCTGCCGGCCACTGGACTTTCCACGTGCCATCGTCCTTGATGACTTTCAGGTCGCGCGTTTCAAATGAAGCGCCCACGGCGGTTGCGTACTTGATTTCAGTGCGGACAGTGGCTTCATTGTCAGATTCATGCAGCACCCGGGTGTTGACCGAGTCCAGGTGCGAGTAGGTGCGCAGGCTGCCGTTGCGGCCAGCCAGATCGCGAACGAACCCACCCTCGTCAACGTTGCTGGAAGGGGCGACAAAGGCGTACGCACCGTGCCAGTCATGCCCCTTAACGTCGTTAAACATAGCTTGCACAGCGCCGTCCGGCGTGGAGGCATGCGTGGTCTTGCTGCCGTGCACCGTGCCTACGGCGATCAATCCCACCGTGAGCACTGCAAAAATGATTGCTAATATGCGGCCCATTACCGTGCCTCCCGGAGTACAGGTTCTTCGCTTGAAGTCAGCGGGAACTCAATTGTTTCAAGCTTGCGGCGCTTGTCTGGAAACGCCAGGACCAGCAGCAGCGCAAGAATGCTGCTGCCGATGGGAAGCGTACCCCAGAGAATTCCTTCCATTTCAGTGGGCGGAGTCCCGTATGGCGTCTTGTGCGCCGGCGGAATTCCATCTTTCACCCACAAGCTGACGTTGCCGCGATCATATACTTCTGTCTTGCGCCAACCGGCAAAGGCGATCAACGGCTCGTAATAGGGGTCGCGCACAAAGATGTACTTCAATCCGTACTGGTCGGCGTGCTTCAACACCGCCCGCAGCGACTCGATTCCATTGGTCCCGTAATACTTGGAGTTGGTGAGCTGCGCGGAACCGTACTGCGTCATCTCGGGGAGCAGACGGGCGGAGTTGTATTCGCCGTCCACGCTGCTGGCGTTGGCGTAAATTCCAACTTCAGACATTTTGCTGCCAAAGCCAAGCGTGAGATACCGGAACTTGTCATGGCCATCGCGATTCAGGAATGAAATAACTTCAGCCGTGCTGAACGGCGCATCGTGAATCGGATGATAAACCGGCCAGGAAACTGCCATGGCCACGCTAAATGCTCCCAGCGCTCCCAGAACGAAAGCTGCCTTGCGTCCGTAGCGGTCAACCAAAACCACAGCGCCCAAGGCCACGATTGGCAACGCCATAAGGTTGGCCCAGAAGCTGAAACGCTCAAACGTAAGAATATCAAAAGGATTGTGGACATTCGCGCCTGTAACTGCATTGACTACGCCGGCAAGTATGCCCAGCAGGATGCGCGGCAACGGCGTGGTTCCACCGAGGCCGAAAATCATGGTGACCCAAAAGCCGATGAACAGAGGACGAAGCCTGGATTCCTTGAGGCCTTTGAGAAATATGAACGGGAGCGCCAGCAGCATCGCGCCCCAGGGGACAATGATGTAGTTCACCGCCAGCCAGCCCTGGGAGAAGAAGTTCTCACGGCTGCCATGCGGGATTGGCATCTGCTTGATGGGGTTTGCCTTTAAAGCCAGCCAATACGGCAGCAGCACTATGATGACTCCGACAATCGTGAGCGCGGCAAAAATGGCCGATCGTATGACCACCCCGGCCGCGGTTGCGTCGTTGCCTTCGCGTTTGCGGTCCATGATCGCCGTAACCACCACGGGAATGGTGAAGATCACGCTGGCAAACAATAGCGTCACGTGGTGCGCGGAGGCGGCTGCCATGGTTAGCGCCAGCGCCTTGCACAATGCCAGCACCTTGCCTTCACGCGCCCATTCGTAGAAGTACCAAAGCGCCATCAGGTAAAGCGGCGCGGCCCAGGTGGTGGATAACTGTCCGTCAACGTACACCAGAGAAGTCAAGGAGCCCAGAAGCACACTGCCTGCGGCGGCGTAACTGGCTGCTCGTTCGCCCACCCATATTCGGGCATATTTATAAACGCCAATGGGAAGTAGAAGGATCGCAATCAGCTGAACAAAAATGTAGGCCATGTTCAGGCCCATCAGATGCGAGAACAGCGCCATCCACTGCTGCTCCATGGGAGGATAAGTGGTCTGTGAAAAACCGGTAAACCACTTCTCATTCCACGGATTGAACCAGTGTGCTGCGTAATGCGCCGCAAAAAACTTATGGAAGTCCGCGTCGTACGAGTCGTTAGTAATCTGCATCAGCAGGAGCGGACCGTGCACCAGCAGCGCCAGCAACAGCACCCAACTCAAAGGAATCGCGCGAGTGGGCAAAGTAACCTGCCGGCCCGGAGCGATGGATGGGGAACTCATGAAAAACCTCCGTGAATGCGAGTGCGATGATCGCGAAATCTCTAATCAGTGAGACGGCATGAAAAAGGGAAGCCGCTAATCAGCAGCAGTTTTGCTTCAGCAGCTTCGATTCAAAAAGAGGTGCTGGGGTTTGCCTAGTGGCATCCGGATTCTCATTTTTGGATCATTTTTTGTAGTTTCTGCCTCTTGGCAATCCCTGAGACCAAAAATGGCATCTTGATTCAAGAAGAACAGAGCTGCTGCCAGTTGGGCATGCTGCTTTCGCTAAATTCTTGGTAGCGTGCGTGGAACCTGGTGGCCGCGTGTTCTTTTTGCGACTCTGACAACGGTGGTCCCGTGAAGAAGAACTTTTTGCGTCTCGCGCTTTTCTGCTCTCTATTTCTGGTCAACTTTGGCTGGGCGCAGACCTTTGATCTGAACAGCAAGCCGCAAGACCAGAACCAGAAGTCCCAGCCCAGGCAGAACAATGCCAAGCGGCAATCCGCGGGCCGGGCCAGCAGCGGTGGGGGTGGCTCAACTGCCTGTGGAACCACCGGCAGCGGATGGGGCGGCAGCATTGAAGCTGGCCGTTATGCGCGTGCCGCTGAGAAAGCGCTGGCAAATGGCAATCCTTCAGCAGCAATGGGTTATGCCGAGCACCTCACGCAGGCCGCGCCTAGCGATGCATGCAATTGGTTCCTGCTGGGTTATACAAGCCGTTTGGCGGGAAATTCGAAGGGTTCACTCGACGCCTACCAGAAGGGCCTCGCACGCCAGCCTAATTCGGTGGAAGGCCTTTCCGGCATGGCCCAGACCTACATTCGCATGGGCAAGGCTGACGAAGCCAAGAAGCTGCTCTTGCAGGTGATCGCTGCCAATCCCCGCCGTGCTACTGACCTCGCAATGGCGGGTGAACTTTTCATGCAGTCAGGCGATCTCCCCCGCGCCCAGAATCTGCTGGAACGCGCTGAAGGTGTTCAACCTTCATCCCACGCCGAGCTGTTGCTGGCCATCACCTACATGAAGGAGAAGCAAACGGACAAGGCCAAGCAGCTTCTGGACAAGGCAATGAAGCGCAGCCCGAAAAATACAGAGATCTTCCGCGCGGTGGCGCAATATTATCGCGAAGCCCACGATTACAAATCTGCGATTGCCATCCTGCAGAAAGCGCCGATCAAAAATGCTGATGTTTTTTCCGAGTTGGGCTATACATATGAACTAGCCGGCATGAAGAAAGAGTCGGCGGATACATATGAGAAAGCTGCCGCCCTGGCGCCTAAATCCGTCAATGTGCAACTAGCGGCCGCGCAGGCTCAGTTGCGCGTCGGCAATCTGGATAAAACGCGCACTTACCTCTCTCGCGGCGAACAGCTTGACGCGAATTATTACCGCCTGCACGCGATCCGCGGCGACTTGGCCAAGATTGAGCGCCGTGACAGTGACGCTGTACGCGAATACCTGGCGGCCCTGGCTGCCATGCCGGAAGGCCCAGCAGAAGGCGTGCTTTATCCCACGCAGCTCCGGCTTAACCTGATCGATACCTATCGCAATCTCGATGACGATGCGGCCATCACCCAGCAGCTCAGAATTGCGCAGCAAGAATTAGCCAAAATCCAGGTGGAAGGCCCCGAACAGGTGGAGTATCTGCGCCTCCGCGCGGCTATCAAAGCGCTGGGTAATGATGCGCCGGGAGCTGAGGCCGACCTGAAGCAGGCTCTGCAGCTTGACCCGCAAAATGACAATGTGACTTTGCAGTATGGCAGCCTGCTTTGGAAGATTGGCCGCAAGGGTGAAGCCCGGCAGATGTACACAACGCTGCTGAAGCGCGATGAGAAAAACCGTTATGCCTTGGAAGCGCTGGGCTATCTCTCTCGCGATGAAGGCGACAATAAAGCCGCCGAAGTTTTCTTTGGCCGCATGGCCGCCGCCTATCCGAACGATTACGTTCCTTACATGGCGTTGGGCGATCTGTACACTGCGATGAAAGAGTATCCCAAGGCGCAGGCCAGCTATGAGAAAGCCCACAAGCTGGCGCCGACAAATTCGCAGATCGTGGCCAGCGGCTCCAACGCAGCTATTGAAGCAGGCAAAGTTGACTTGGCCGGAGAGTGGATCGCACGCGCTACCGGCACCATGAAGAACGATCCGCGCGTGATGCGGGAAACGGAGCGCTATCTTTTTCTGAAAGGCCGTTACGCTGAATCGGCCAAGCTGGGCGAGCAGGCAATTGTGAAATTACCTCACGACCGTGATGCCGCCGTTTACCTGGGCTATGACTATTACAACCTGGGTCGTTATGACGAAGTTCTGGCGCTGGTAAGCCGATATGAAGGCGTTATGCCCAAAGAAGCGAACTTCCCATTGCTCGCCGGGCATGTGCACAAGCAGAACGAGCTGTTACAGCAGGCGATCGACGATTTCTCCCGCGCTCTGGAGAAAGATCCAAAGATGTTTGAAGCCCTGGTGAACCGCGGTTACGTCCGCAATGACATGCAGGACGCGCAGGCAGCGATCCGCGATTTTGAGCCCGCGCTCAAGATGAATCCCAACAGCGGCATTGCCCATCTTGGCCTGGCTTTCTCTTACTTGCAGCTGCATCGCTCACGTGAAGCGCTGGAAGAAACCAACAAGGCTGAGAAGCTTCTTGGGGAATTGGGCGCTACGCACATGGCCCGCGCTTCCGCATACCGGCAAATGCGGGTTCTCGATAAGGCCGTATCGGAGTATCGGGTGGCGCTCAAGTACTCCCCCGACGACTTGAAACTTCATCTGGCGTTGGCGGATGCTCTCTTCCACGCGCGGCACTACGCTCAATCCATCAATGAGCTGGATGCTTCGCTGAAGCTTTCTCCCGATGATCCCCTGATTTACGCCAATATGGCTTCAGCCTATGCGCAGCTAGGCCGTCGCGCAGAGACGTTCAAGTACATTCAATTGGCGGAGCAGGAGGCAGTGGACCAGTCGGCGATCCTGCTGGCCACAGGTGACGCGCTGCTGACGCTGGGCGATCGGCCGGCTGCGTTGGACCGTTTTACGCGCGCTCTGGATGCGCCGGACGCCAATCGCGTTGACGTGCGCATTGAGTTCGCGAAACTATTTGTTCGCGAGGGCAAGTTCAACGATGCGAAACAGGAAGTAGCGCTGGCCTTTGCTGAATCGCGCATTGGCGAAGCCTCTCCCGTTACCGCAGACAATTTGGTGGAAGCGGCCAACATTTTCCTGGCCGCCCATGACTTTGATCTGGCAGAACGTTATTTCGCCAAAGCCAAAGACCTGGGCGCTTCTGATGACACAGTAGCCATTGGCTTGGCCAACACCTACATAGCGCAAGGCAATGATCGCAAAGCGGAACAAGAGTTGGCTGCGCTGGGAAGCTCCGCCGACAACCAGCAGAGCTATGATTACCAGCTTGCCTGGGCCAACATTTATGCGCAACGGCATGACACTGCGCACGCGGTTACAGCATTTGCGCGGGCCAACCAGCTTGCGGCAGATGACCCTATCGCCGAACGCGGGCTGTTGCAGGTTTCCGGCGAGGAAGGCGCGCCGCTGCCGTTTCGTCCGAATCTTACCATCCAAAGTCAGGTAACGACCGGAGCCATTTTTGATGACGCTACGCTTTATGAAATGGACAATAAATTAATAGGCGCTCCGGTAGCACCGCACGCTTCCCAGGAAACCGATATGGATACCGCCTTTCGCTACTCTGGCTGGAAGCTTCCTATCAATGGCCTCTTCGGCGTAAACAACTACAGAGGAACAACTCTGTTTCCCAACCAGCTTTTCCCCCTTCGGCGGAACACCTTTGACACGATATTCAATGTCGGCACTACATGGGTTCAACGCATTGGAAACTCCCACGTTGTTTTAACTCCGGGCATTCAATTTACCATTCGCCGCGATACGGAATCTCCCGTCCAACTCAACCAGCAGCTCTTCCGGCAGTATCTATATCTGAGTACTTCGCCGTTTTTCAATTGGCTCACCGTACGTGGAAGCGCCATCCATGAATCGGGCCCGTTTACTCAGCAGAACCTCAGCTCTCGCGACCTGGGCGCAAGCCTGGAGTTTGAGGTAGGACGCCCATGGGGAAACAATGCGCTGATTACGGGATACTCTGTGCGGGACCTTTTGTTCCATCCTGAGGTCCACGAATTTTTCACCACGGACACATGGGTAGGAATGAAACACAAGTTTGGCGACAATTTGGCGTTGACGGTGCTGGGAAAATATATTCGCTCGTGGCGCGTGCAGGACCTGACTTTTGCCACCGCGCAGGCGCTTATACCCGGCGCACGCATTGAATACAAACGCAATGAGCGCTGGTCATTCGATGGTTCCTTTGATTTGACCCGCGGTGAGGGTTTCCATCTTTATGACAGCGTCCAGAGCGGATTCCTCATCTCATATGTAAGGCCGCTGAGCCGTAGCGTGAACGACGTGAACGGACCGATGAACGTCGATTATCCGCTGCGCTTTTCTTTAGGCGTACAACAACAGACGTTTTATGGCTATACCGGCACCGGAGGCACATCGTCATTCCGTCCGGTCTTTAGAATTTCAATTTTTTAGGTTCCCAGGACCCAGATGAAAATATGTTTTGTAAGCGGTTTTCCACCCAGTAAAGCGGTGCTCAATGAATACGGCTTCCACGTAGCCAGAGAGCTCCAGGCCGATCCCCTGATCAGCTTGACCATTCTGGCCGACGAATACTCAGGAACCGAACCTGAGCTGCCGGAATTCGACGTACACCGCTGCTGGAAGGAAAACCGCCTAAGCAACCACGCAAGATTGCTGAAGGCGATCCGCGACTGCAAGCCCGACGTTGTCTGGTTCAACCTGGTGTTCTCCAGCTTTGGCAATAAAGAGAATCCACTGGCCGCTTTTTCCGGTCTTACGCTTCCCGCCATGACGCGCATGGCCGGTTTTTATACCCACGTAACGCTGCACCATCTGATGGACCACATCGATCTCAATGACGCCGGCGTACGCAACAAAGCACTCTTCCGGGCTGCGGGAAACATTGCCACGCGCATGCTCCTGATGGCCAATTCCGTTTCCGTCCTGCTGCCCGCATACCGCCGCACGTTGACCGAAAAATATCGGGGCGAGCACATTCACTATCGCGCGCACGGAATTCTTTCCGCGAGGCCGGAATTTCCTGACTTTTCCCGGCGCGGCAATCCCGAGCACCGCATTCTGGCTTTTGGAAAGTGGGGCACCTATAAGCGTTGCGAAATGCTTATCGAGGCTTTTGAAGAGCAGGTTTCGCCTGCCTTTCCCAACGCCAAGCTGGTAATTGCAGGGACCAATAACACTAACTCCCCGGGCTATATTGAAGGATTGAACGCCAGGTATGGCAAACATCCTGGAATCGAATTCAAAGGTTACGTGGAAGAACACGATATTCCGGAGATGTTTGGAACATCATCATTCATGGTGATGCCATATACATCAGCCACCGGCGCCAGCGGCGTGGCTAACCTGGCGGCGGCGTATGGCGTACCCATTATTTGTTCGGATATTCCCGATTTTCGCGAGATGGGAGACAGCGGCGGGCTGGCGATAAAATTTTATCCAGTTGGGAATAAAGCTGCGCTGGCCAAAAACATGCTCGACCTGCTACAGAATGAGCAGGAACAGCATGAAATGGCGGAGCAGAATTTCTCCGCGGCTTTGCGCATGACCATGCCCCAAATTATCCGCCAGTACGTGCGCGCCTTTGATCGGCACCAGCGTGCGCGTGCACTTGAGGCAGTTTCGCGTTTCCGCCGCATCCCCGCCTGGGTGCCTTCACGCTCGGCGATCTTCAGGGCTTCGCGCTGGGGCAGTTGGAGTTAAGCAAAGCTTCGATCTCCAGCCTGCCTTCGGAACTTGTCCGGCGAGTTCCGCAGCGGTGTATCAGTGCGCCGGCTGATAAAGTGACCTTTGAATCAGATTGAAATAATGTGGTTGCGCCGCTCAGGCCGCGTTCTCAGGTTTGAGCCGGACCGATTCGAGCAGCTCTTTCGCTGCGCGCAATCCGGTAGCAATTGCGCCATGAACGGTGCCGTTATAGCCATTGCTGTTCGTGGCTTCGCCGGCAAATATAGGCTATCGGCTACTGGTTCTGCCAATGTCTTTGCAGCATCCATTCCCCCAACCGCCGCATAGCTGTAAGCGCCACGCGAGAATGGGTCTGCCTGCCAGTCATGCGCAAACGATTCTGTCATTTGCCTGCGAATTTCAGCCTCTGCAATTTTCATGATTCGCGCCAAAGCCTGCACAGCGCTCTGGACGATTTCATCTTTGCTGCTGCCACTGTGTGCTTTAGCGTTTGGCCCGGCAGCCCAGCCTGTAAGAATGGGATGAGGGAGAGGATTGCTCGTCCACCAGGTCGGAAATTGAGGATCGTCGGTGAATAGAAAGCTCATTTCAGCCATCTTCGGATCTCGCTCCCAAAATTTTTCTTGAAAGCATAGGCTCACCCGGATTGCCGGACCGCTTTCCAAAAGGCCCATGGCATTCCGCTTTTTCGGCAGCGCGGGCGAGAAAACCACGCTATTTGATTTCAATACCCCCAGCGGCAGCGTAACGATAGCCCGGGAACCCAGATACTCGGCTGTGGAGGCGCGGGCGATAACTTGTCCCGGCCGCCAGACAATTTCATGGACGGCCGTATTCATTACCATGTCGCACCGTTTGCGGTCAATCCGATCTGCCACGGTTTGCACCAGGCTTTCATAGCCGCTGGCAATCCGATATTGATGGTCGCCTTGGATCGCTTCTTCAGCCTCACTGTCCCGGCGCAGTGAACGCGCACTGATGAGCGAGGGATCGGCGGCATGAAAGCCTTCAACATATCTGAGCGCATGTTGCTTTACCTGGTCATCTTCTCCGCTGCGATCAAGATAGTACTGGAAGGATTCATCGGGTTCTGCAGCGGGGAGTTTGGCAAACAGTTTGTCCATTTTCTCTATGAGATCGCCTGCTTCCGCCCAGTCCCCATTGATCTTCCGGCGAAACTTGCCTTGCACAGGCACTATCGGCGTTGCGCCTTCCGCAGCAATTGCAAGAATCTCGTCAGGGCGGCCATGAACAAACTCCGCTCCCAGTTCCACCGGAAATTCGCCGGTTGACTCCGTGTAAATACGACCACCGAGGCGGTCCCGTGCTTCCAGCAGCGTGACGCGCAGCCCAGCTTGTGTAAGATGGCGGGCCGCAACCAGCCCGGCGATTCCACCGCCTATGATTAACGCGTCCATAATTCTGCAGCCGTTACTTCTTCCTTTGATGCGCCTGAGACAGGCATAGGATAGACGCCCAGCGCCCTGGCAGCGCCAATATCCACCGTGAGTACCTCGTTCTCGGGAGTTTTCTTCAGCCATGCGTGAGCACGGGCGATTGCCTGCGCGAATGTCCCGCGCGGCAAGACAGTAAGATCAAGATAAAGAAAGTCTTGCGAGTTAGGTC
>JBARNL010000375.1:0-2689 GCA_049802955.1 Candidatus Angelobacter sp. | reverse complement strand
CATTTCACCAGAGCATGAAACATATCCCGTCACCTATCCCGCATACTGCAAATCATGGATAACCGAAATACGCGGCTGCGCGGTCCTCTCTTGTGGCTGCTTTGCGCCACCAGTTTTGGCTTTGTTGTGGTGCAGCTTGATGTCACGATTGTGAACGTTTCGCTGCCGCAGATTGGCTCGCACCTTCACGCCGGCGTGGCCGGGTTGCAATGGGTTGTCGATGCCTACACTCTCAGCTTTGCTGCGCTGTTGATCTCAGCCGGAGTTATTGGCGATCGCTTTGGCTCGCGCCGTGCCTATCTCGCCGGCTTCGCCATCTTTACCGTTGCTTCCATCATTTGTGGGGTGGCTCCGAGCATTGGCGTTCTGATCGCCGCTCGCGCTCTGCAAGGCGCGGGCGCTGCACTGCTGGTTCCCACCTCGCTGGCGATCCTGACTCATTCATCCACTGAGAATCCTGCCCTCCGCCCGCATGGTCGGCCTGTGGACAGCCGCAGGAGGCGTTTCCATTGCTGCCGGTCCGGTCGCAGGCGGCTTGTTGCTGGCCTCATTCGGGTGGCGCAGCATTTTCCTGGTCAACATCTTTCTTTGCTGTGCCGCCATCCTGCTGGTACTTCGCTTTATACCCAGCGATTCACAAACCGCAGAATCTCAACGTCTTGATCCTCTTGGCCAGATCCTCGCTATTGTGGCGCTCACCGGTCTCGTCGGCGCTGTGATCGAATGCGGACGCACCGGTCCCGCGCATGCCGCCGTAATCATTGGCGCACTTCTTGGCGTTGTTGCCATGGCCGTATTTCTCTATGTCGAAAGTCGCGCAGAGTCGCCTATGCTTCCGTTGCAATTTTTTCGTCTACCCGGCTTCAGTGCGGCAGTCGCCTTTGGCATCATCGTGAATCTCACGTATTACGGCGCAATCTTCGTAATCAGCCTCTATCTCCAGCAGTATCGCGGATACTCCGCTCTCCGCACCGGCATCGCATTCCTTCCGCTGACCGCAACCTTCATCGTCTCCAACATTATTTGTGGATGGCTCACCGCCCGGACCGGTCCGCGCACTCCCATGATTCTTGGCGCAATTCTCGGCACTACCGGTTACGCTCTGCTCTTTCGCCTGAATGGCGATACTTCATTGCTCGGGATGTTTCCAGCATTCGTTCTCATTCCAGGCGGCATGGGTCTGGCCGTGCCTGCCATGACCACGGCGATTCTTTCCAGCGTTCCACGTGAGCGCTCCGGGACCGCGTCCGCTGTTCTGAACACCGCGCGCCAGGCGGGAGGCGCCGTGGGCGTAGCCATCTTCGGCGCTCTGCTGGGCCACGCCCGCCAGAAAATCATCCCCGGCCTGCACACTTCTGCCCTGATCTCAACGGGCCTGCTCATCACCGCTGCGGCGCTAGCATGGCTTGGGATGAGGGAGCGGAAGAAGCCACTCAGGGAATTACAGCCGGCACAATAAATATTTGGTTGGCCTCATTTCTTGACAGAGTTGATACTATTCTGCACGGACGTGTGAAATGACTACTGAATCTGAACAACCCGAAAGCCTGGATACTGACAAATGGATTTCCAGGGCGGATGCCGCTCGTGCGCGGGGCGTCTCCCGGCAGGCCATTTGGGATCTGGTAAACCGGGGACGGTTAACCACCTGCCGGTTTAAAGGCAGAGTTTATGTCTCCCGGGCAGAAGTCTTAGGCGTCGCGCCTCGACCGAGAGGGCTGAAAGAATCGGGTTACGTTAGGGTAAAAACTGTTCGGCCCAAAAAGAAAAAACTTGACCCTGCAAAGTGGATCTACATTGTCGAGGCTGCGCGTGAGACGGGACTGCCCCGGCTGGCAATTGTTGATCTGATCAGGCGAGGCCGCATTAGAAAAATCGTGAGCGCGGGCAAGACATTCGTCTCGCGCGCGGGACTTGAAGATTTTATGCGTCAGAAGAGCACGCCTGTGAAAAGGAAATAACCAGCAAAATCGTTTCCAACTCACGAGGGGTAGATCACCGCGCAATTTTGTCTTAAAAGAAAGCTCCCGCCGAAGAGAGCTTTCTCGTTTAGATGACCGCATACCTACTGCAACAATGTTCCGTTCGTGTCTTCTTCAACTTTCTCTTGCAGCACCACTGCTGACGCAACGCGGTCGCCTTCTTCCAGATGCAGCAGCCGCACGCCCTGCGTTGAGCGCCCTGCTTCGCGGATGGTCTTGGTGTCAATGCGGATGATCTTGCCGAACTGGCTGATCAGCATGGCTTCAGAAGTTTCATCCACCAGCATGATTCCCACAACATTCCCGTTTTTCGACGTGGTCTTAACGTTGATTACGCCTTTGCCGCCGCGAGACTGGAGCCGGTATTCCTCCACCGGAGTGCGTTTACCGTAGCCTTGTTCGGTGACGCTCAGGATGAGGCTGGGCACACTTTCTTCCGTGGCCTTGCCATCTTTGTCTTTGCCGTTCGTCTTCTTGGCGTCTTTCGGCGTAACCGCCATGCCGACGATGTAATCATTTTTGTCCAGGTCCATGCCGCGGACGCCATACGCCGGCCGCCCCATGGAGCGCACATCCTCTTCACCAAAGCGGATCGCCTGGCCTTCATGCGACGCCAGGAAAACGATCTGATTGCCGTCTGTCAGCCGCACCGCCACAAGTTCGTCGTCTTTATCAATGCCAATGGCGATGATTCCGCGCGACATTAC
>JBARNL010000374.1:0-3171 GCA_049802955.1 Candidatus Angelobacter sp. | reverse complement strand
ATAATGTTTCGAGTTTGTTCGAGTCCCTGCTGTAGCCGTCTAACTCTTGTATAAAGTGCAACTTACGAAAAACCGGGGAGAAGCGTTAGCCCACCGGCCGTGGCCCGGGAAGGGCAATTGTGTGTTCCTTTAACTGATGGCTGACTTTATTTACCTAATGGAAACCCGGCTCACGCCGGACCAGCAGCGTGCAGTCGCGCTGGTGACCGACGTTGCCCGTGCCCACGAAATGAACATTTACCTGACCGGGGGCGCGGTCCGCGATATTATTAGCGGCTTTATTATTCGCGATCTCGACTTTTCCGTTCAGGGCAATGCCCTTAAGCTGCAAAAGGACTTTGAAAAAACCGGCGCCGTGCTGGAGGCTACCGACGAAGGCACGCGCACACTGATGCTACTGCTGCCGGGAAACGTCCGCGCGGAAGTAACAAGTGCCCGATCAGAAAGGTATGACAAGCCGGGCAAGCCAGCCGAGATTACTCCGGGAACAATTTATGACGACATGCGCCGGCGGGATTTTACAGTCAACGCCATGGCCCTTTCTCTCAATCCAGGTTCGCGCGGGCTGCTCACAGACCCTTTCAACGGCGTAGCCGATATCGAAACCAAAGTTCTGCGAATCCTGCATAACTATGCTTTCTATGAAGAGCCTTCGCGGCTGATTCGCGCCACGCGGCTCATAACCCGCTTCCACTGGACTCTGGAAGAGCGCACACAAGCGCGCTATGATGCAGCCAAAGAAAATAACTATATTGAGAATATTTCTGACCGCGCCGTGGGACATGAAATCGAGCAACTGGCGCACGAAGATAATCCTATCGAAGTCCTGAAAGCCCTGGAAAAAGAAGGCTGGCTCAAAGTGCTGGTGCCGCACTTCTCCGTAGCCAAGGTGGATTCAGCGGGATTGAACCAGGTTTTCAAGGTGAAGCAGCAAATGCAGGAAGTAGGCGTGAATCCGGACGCCAGCCCCATTGTGATGCACTTTCTTACCCGCAAACTGCCCGAGAAAGACATTGCGGCGATGCAAAAACAGATCGTCAACAAAGGTTTTGTGGAGCGCTGGAAGCACCTGGAAGACGATGCCAAAGACTTTGCCAAGAAGCTGATGGCGCGCGACCTGGCGCTGCCGTCGCAAACATGGCAATTCCTGATGACGAACCGCCCGGACGCGCTGCTTTTCAACGCCATAACGCCGCGGGCATCCGCCGTGGAACAGAAGATCAAGAATTTCCTGACCAAGTGGCCGCTTGTCCGGCAGAAACTGCCTTTCCCGGAAATGGCGGAGATGCGCATTACGCCGGAGCATCCCGAGTACAAAAAAATACTGGATGAAGCATTTCTGATGTTGCTGGATGGCAAGCTGAAATCGCACACGGAAATTGTAAAGTTCCTAGAGCCGTACTCTCCGCCGGAACCGCCGCCACCGCCACCACCGCAGCGTCGCGGAAGAGCAAAGAAGGAAACAGCTCCCGGAGCGTCCGGAGATCAAGCTCCCAAGAAGCGTGGACGCAAGCCGAAAAACGCAGTGGCTGGCGAAGCTGCGCCTGCTGCGGCGCCTGCGACCGAAGCTGCGAAAGCCGCGCCTGCGCCACCAGCTCAGGCCAACACAAAGCAGAAGGCAGCGCCTGCTCCAGTAGCGGCGAAGAAGACAACTCCAGCTCCTGCGCCTGCGAAGAAGGCTGCTCCGGCGAAAGCCGCTCCAGCAAAAGCTCCTGCAAAGCCGGCGGCCAAGAAGTCTGCGGCAAAGAAAGCTGCGGCAAAGAAAGCTGCGCCAAAGAAAGCTGCGCCCGCAAAGAAGAAGGGCAAAAAGAAGTAATCGCCTCCTCTCCCAAACCGGCTGCTTTATCATTACAGCCATGCTGAAACACAATCGAGTGGCAATGCTCGCGGGAGCATTGTGTCTGCTCACTGCACTGGCCACCGCGCAAGACAACTCTCCAACGGCAGTTCGCAATGCAGTACGCGAATATCGTCAGCAACATGAAGCGGAGATCGTGCGCAGCTTTGCCCAACTGCTTGCGCTGCCGAATGTCGCCAGCGATACGGCCAACATCACGCGCAACGCCGATGTGATTAGCAAAATGCTGGAGCAGCGCGGCTTCCGCACACAGAGACTCACTGTGAGCGGCGCTCCTCCGGTGGTCTACGGCGAACTCAACACGCCCGGCGCGAAACACACGCTGCTGTTCTACGCGCACTATGACGGCCAGCCGGTGGACAAAGCGCAGTGGGCCAGCGATCCGTGGATACCGGTATTACGTGATGGCGCGGTCGATGGAAAGATCATTTCGCTTGAGAGTTTGAAGGGGCCGCTGAATGCGGAATGGCGCATCTATGCCCGCTCGGCCAGCGATGACAAAGCTCCGATTCAGGCGGTGCTTACAGCTATTGACGCGCTTCGCGCCGCAAAGATTTCTATCGGCGTAAATGTAAAAGTATTTTTTGAAGGCGAGGAAGAGGCAGGCTCGCCGCATCTGGCGGAGGTATTTCGCCAATACAGCGACTTGCTGCGCGGCGATATATGGATTCTAAGCGATGGGCCGGTCAACCAGACGCGGCGTATGCAGCTTTATTTTGGCGCGCGCGGCGTAACCGATCTGGAACTCACGGTGTATGGTCCGGGCCGCGTCCTGCATGACGGCCATTACGGCAACTGGGCTCCGAATCCGGCAGCGGTGCTGGTGGATTTGCTGGCACATATGCGCGATGCGAATTCGCACATCCTGATTCCCGGATTTTATGATGATGTGCGGGCGCTGACTCCGGCGGAGCGACAGGCCATTGCGCAAAGCCCTGACGTAGACACGCCACTGAAACAGGAGCTTGGAATGGCCTGGAACGAGAGCGCCGGGGCTTCTCTGCCGATGGCGATCACGCAGCCGGCGCTGAATATTCGAGGTATTGAGGCTGGACACGTCGAGGAGAAGGCACAGAACGCGATCTCTACAGTGGCGAAGGCGTCCATCGATTTCCGGCTGGTACCGAACGAGACTCCGGAGAGGGTGCACCAGTTGGTGGAGCAGTTCATAACGCAGCAGGGCTTTTATATTGTGCGGCAACAGCCAGACATCGAGACCCGCCGCCAGCATGCCAAAGTAATCAAGGTAAGCTGGGGGCCGGGATACAAGGCGGCTCGGGTTGCCATGGATGATCCGGCGGTGCAGCCAGTGG
>JBARNL010000373.1:0-7574 GCA_049802955.1 Candidatus Angelobacter sp. | reverse complement strand
CAATAAAGCCAACGCCAACGTCAGCGGCCACAAAGCGTTTGAGCAGTTCGCTGGAGTCCAGTTCCATGGCGATTCTGGGCTTGAGACGGCGCTCTTCAAACAGATTTTCTATTGAGTCACGCGTTCGGCCAAGTTTGGGGAGCAGCAGTGGGAACGGGACGACATCGGCGATGCTGGCCTGCGTCATGAGGCTGAGCGGATGGCCCGGCGGCGCGATGATGACCAGTTCGTCGCGATGAATATTCACCACCGTCAAGCGCTTGTCATCCACCGGAGCCGACACCACGCCGAAATCCACGGAATTCTCGATGATGGATTCCAGAATTTTGGCGCGTTCCAGCCGGCTGATCTGGACGCCGACATTGGGATACAGCTTTTTGAATTCGGCAAAAACCTCCGGCAAGATGTGGAGACAGGTCCCTTCATTTGCGCCGACGACGATTTCTCCGCGCGGTACACGCTCCATTTCCGCCACGGTGTTAAGCATAGTTTTGCGGGCCTCAAGGGTGTGCTCCGCGTATTGCTGAAAAACTTTGCCCGCGCCCGTGAGTGCTACCTTGCCCCCGCTGCGGTCAAACAGACGCGCGCCAACTTCTTCTTCCACGGCGCGGATTTGCGATGAGATTGCCGGTTGCGTGCGAAATCGCTTCTCCGCCGCACGAGAAAAGCTGGTGTGACGCGCGACCTCCAGAAACGTTTCCAGCTGATCAAAGTCCATGGTGATATCTGATTCGTGGCTGAGAACGGTATAACATGAAATCCGCTGTGGAAAATCAGGCAAAGATTCTTTAGTAACCTGCGTTAGACGGGTACCGGATATGAAAGCTGTGATTGCCGAACAATACGGTGGCGTAGAGGTACTGGAACTCAATCATGATCTGCCCGTGCCGCGCGTCGGCCCGAACGGCGTTCTGGTTGAGATACACGCCACCAGCGTGAACCCGGTGGATTGGAAGTTGAGACGAGGCCTGCTAGATGCCGTAATGCCGGTGGTCTTTCCGGTGATCTGGGGATGCGATCTTTCCGGCGTGGTGAAAGAAGCCGGGCCGGCCGTAACGCTGTTTAAACCCGGCGATGAAGTTTACGGCATGAAAGACGGATACGTCGCCAAGACCTATCGAGGCACATACGCGGAATATGTCGTTGTTCCGGAGAAATCGCTCGCAGCAAAACCCAAAATCCTGAGCCATGAAGAAGCGGCTGCGGTTCCGTTGACGGCATTGACCGCATGGCAGGCCATGGTGAATCAGGGAAGGCTTAAACCAGGGCAGCGGGTTCTGATTCATGCCGGCGCAGGCGGAGTGGGCGTGATGGCGATCCAGATTGCCAAGGCTTTTGGCGTTTACGTTGCCGCCACGGCCAGCACCGGCAACCAGGACCTGTTGCGCGAACTCGGCGCTGATCTGGCCATTGACTACGCACACGAGAAAATCAGCAATGTCCGCCCGAAATTTGATCTGGTGCTGGATGGCGTAGGTGAAAGTGTGTGGGCAGAGTCATTTAGGGCGCTAAAGATGGGCGGTCGACTGGTTACTCTGACTGTGCCCATTCCGGAAATTCCAACCGGGAAGGTCAGGTTTTTTGCGACGGCAACCCAGGGAATGGTGTTCGGCGTTGCGCGCGGATTGCTGGGCGGCAAACGATTGGCTATGACGCGGGTAAAGCCACGCGGCGGCGAACTGGAGAAGATCAGCGCGCTGATTGAGGCGGGAAAGATTCGTCCGATGGTGGAAAGGACGTTTCCCTTGGAGCAGATTGCTGAAGCTCATCGGCTAAGCGAAGCCGGGCACGTGAGAGGGAAGCTGGTGATCAGGATAAGCAACTAGCCTTCAGCAATCAGCCAAAGTGGATTCACCGCAAAGGACGCAAAGACCGCAAAGGATACCTGCTGACGATCTATATCGATAACAAGCGAACAAAGGCAGGCCGGAAAAACGAGCTTTTACTTTTAAATTTTGCATCCCGCATGCTAACAATTGAGTCTTGCGTAGGTCACTACATTTCCGAAAGGAAATCGATGAATCCACTTCGCCTGCTTGGCTTGTTGCTGCTGTTGACCACGAACGCTCTTGCCCAGAATCCCACGCGGTCACCAACACCTCCGTTACTCAAACCAGATGAGCGCCTGAAAATTGATGTGCTGCTGATTGTGGCGCACCCGGATGATGAAACGGGCGTGGTGCCTTACCTGGTGCAGCTCATCGACCAGAAAAAACATGTGGCAGTGATCTATACAACGCATGGCGAAGCCGGGCACAACAACATGGGGCCGGAGCGGGCGCAGTCCCTGGGCGCCGTGCGGGAGATGGAGTTGCGGCATGCGCTTGAGAGCGTCGGAATTAATAAAGTCTGGTTTTTTGAGCGGACGGGATACGCCCACCCAGAATGTTTTGGAGTCGCTGGCGAACTGGCATCAGGGCCAAGTGGAAGAAGAGCTGATCAGGATGGTGCGGCTGACGCGTCCTGAGGTGATCATTACATGGATGCCCGGATTTTTCATCGGCGAAAACCATGGCGATCACCAGGCGGCGGGCGTGCTGGCGACTGAGGCGTTCGATAGCGCGGGCGATCCTTCAGTCTTTCCCGCGCAGGTGGCAAGGCCGGTAAAAGTAAATGAAACGCTGCTGGATGGGCTGCAGCCCTGGCAGACTAAGAAGCTTTACTACTTTCCTGACGCAGCAGATGACATCTTTAAAGGCACTGGCCCGACATATCAGACGAATGGACTCTCGCGAGCTCTAAAGATTCCTTACTGGCGAGCAGGCTTTGAGACTTTTAAGTATCACATGACGCAGTATCGCAAATTTATTGAAGGCTTGAAAAAGATGGACGAGAAGCAGGTTGCGCAGCAGGAGAAGAACTGGGGCGGCGAAGGAAGTTTTGTTTTTGGCAAGTCGCTGGTGCCTGGGAGCATCACAGGAGATGTGTTTGAAGGAATCACGCCGGGAAAGATTGCATTTGTGCCGCTTGCAAGAGAAGCGTATCCACAACCTGCGACGCTTTCTGTCGAGTTGGGCGGACCGTGGGCGTTCTACGAAACGTTTCGTCAGGCGCATGGAATAACAAAATTACCGAAGGCCAAAGAACCGGAGATCGCAATTAAGCGCGGAGCGACGCTGCTGGTGCCCCTGGAGTTGCACAATCATACCGACGCTGCGAAGAACATCACCATCGCCGTCAAGCTGCCGGAAGGATGGACGACGCAGAGCGGCGTGGGAAATCTTTCTCTTGAACCTCAATCTGACTACTACTGGCAAGTCCTGGTGGATGCGCCAAAGGCGGAGACAAAAGAGCGGCAGGAAATTGAATGCACGGCAAGCGCAGACGGGAAGCCGTTGGCGACAATAAACGTTTCAGTGCAGTTGAGGAATGGTGGATTGCCGCAGAACTGATTAGCTACTCAGCGGCAAAAGCCGATCAGACTTGTGATTGTACGCAGGCATAAATGCCCGCGTCACCCCCGTGGGTTCGCTCCGTCAATTACAATACCGCGTCGATCTTTTATTTTTTGATCCTTGGATCAGGAGAACTTCATGCGCGCTGTGCTGTGCAAAGAGTGGGGAGGACCGGAAAAACTTGTGGTCGAAGACATTCCTTCGCCAGCAATCAAAGATAGCGCAGTGCGAATCGCGGTGCAGGCCGCAGGCATCAACTTTGCCGATCTACTGTTGATCTCAGGCCAATACCAGGAGAAGCCCGCGTTTCCATTCACACCGGGCATGGAATGTTCCGGCACGGTGATGGAAGCGGGCGCCGGAGTGAGCAGCTTAAAGACTGGCGATCGGGTAATGGCATTAACAGGCACAGGAGCATACGCGGAAGAAGTGGTGATCGACGCAAACCGCGTTTACAAAATTCCTGACTCCATGGACTTCATCTCCGCCGCAGGGTTTCCAGTAACTTATGGCACTTCGCACGGCGCATTTGACTGGCGCGCGCATCTGAAGCCGAGCGAATGGTTGCTCGTCTTCGGCGCTGCCGGAGGCGTGGGACTCACAGCCGTGGAAATCGGCAAAGCGATGGGGGCGAATGTGATTGCGTGCGCCAACGGCCCGGAAAAGCTCGCTATCGCCAAAGAGCACGGCGCGGACCACCTTATTGACTATTCTCGCGAGGACATTCGTGAGCGGGTGAAGGCCATCACCGGCGGCCACAACGCGGACGTAATCTATGATCCGGTGGGCGGAGACTCCTTTGACGCTGGCCTGCGCTCCATCGCATGGGGCGGCTGCATTATTATTATCGGTTTCGCTTCCGGACGAATTCCCCAGATTCCAGCGAATATCCTGCTGGTAAAGAATATTGACGTGATCGGCTTTTATTGGGGCTCTTACCAGGCGCGGAAGCCACAACTCCTGCGGGACTCCTACACCAAACTGCTGCACTGGTTTGAAGAAGGCAAACTCAAGCCGCATGTCTCGCAACACTTTGATCTCAAGGACGTCGCGCCAGCCATGGAACTGCTGCGGCAACGAAAGTCGACAGGCAAAGTGGTGCTGACGACGGAACGGTGACGAGCGTATGTCGTCTCATCGTATGACGGGCACTTTGAGTGCTGGAAAGATAGCCGAGGGCGCTCCATCCCCGTGCTCAAAAATAAGGAATCGTTTGCATCGGCGGTGCAAACCGGACCAGCGCCGAATTTCAGGTTTGGAGAATTCGTCAAGTCTATGATCTCCCCGAGCGGTAATCCCGAGATCCTTGCGTCCTTGTCTGAATCGGGCGGCATCATTACGGGAGACGTGACCGTCCCAATCAATTTGATGCCCCAATTGATTGACTTAATGCGTGCCAAAACCGTATGTATCCAGGCCGGCGCACTAACCGTTCCAATTGACACGGAAACAACAAACATCGCCCGAGTTGCTGCTGATCCAACCCCAAGTTGGCGGCTCGAAGCCGGGGCGGTTGCAATTGCGGACCCCACTTTCGAGAAAGTAACTCTCTCGCCAAAATCGCTGGCCGTCTTGGTGAAAGTGTCGCGAGAGCTAATCGAAGATTCATCGAACATAAATGAAGCCCTCCTGCAATGCTTTGCCGGTGCTTTCGCGGTGGAAGTTGACCGCGTTGGACTGTTCGGGACCGGCGTTGCATCACAGCCGCACGGAATCAGCGGGACAACCAATGTCGGCTTGGTGGACTTGGGAACCAACGGCGCGGCGTTGACCAATTATGATCCCTTTGTTGACGCGGTGAGTGCTCTGCTCACGGCGAACGCACAGATGCCCACAGCCGTCATTGTTGCGCCGCGCTCTCTAACCAAGGCGGCAAAACTGAAAGATACGCTCGGACAGCCGATGCGTAAGCCGGACTTGCTCGCCAATCTTCCGTTCCTTCCGACCACGTCCGTTCCCGTTACGCAAACTCATGGCACCTCAAATGCCGCGAGTGAGGCGGTCATTGGGGACTTCACTCAATTGATGTTCGGGGTAAGAACATCGCTCCGCATCCAGCTATTGCAAGAAAGGTTCCTCGCGGACAACCTGCAATACGGATTCCTGGCGGACTTGCGAGTTGATGTCGCTGTCCGGCACCCGCAGAGCTTCTGTGAGGTCGTGGGCATCCTGTAATTCGACATTGGGCGGGATTAGATTCCGCTCTCACGGTCCCGCCCGCCCTTTCATTGCAAGGGTCCTTTAACCGTGAGAGCAAAACTTAAACGACTCCGCCTTGTTGGGGAGACAGGACGGAGCCGATCATTTTGAAAGAGGATTTATGGCACAGCCGGTTTGGGTACTCTCGGTCGATCTGCAAACAAAGACGGCAACCTTTCAATCCGGTATGGCGGACGCGGCGAAGGGTGCCCGTGGTGCGTTCTCTGACATAAAGCAAGGTGCCGGAGAAATGGGAAAAGCTACCAGCGGCTCCATGATGGAAGCCCGGCACGGCGTCATGTTGCTTGGGGAAGAGTTCGGCGTCCACCTTCCGCGTGCTCTTACGTCTTTCATTGCCAGCATCGGGCCGGTGGGCGCGGCAATGGAAGCGGCTTTTCCGTTCCTAGCTATTATCGTTGGGGCAACGCTGCTAGTCCAGCATCTAGCCAAGGTGCGGGAAGAGGGCGAGAACATCGCACGCGGGCAAGTTGACTTCGGCACGGCGGTTAACAACTCATTCAATCTGCTGGAGCAAAAACTGTTGCAAGCCGAGATACATTCGGACGAGTTAAACAAGAACCATCTCGCGGCGCTCAAGAAAGAACTTGAGTTGATAGACCTGCAAAGCCTCGCTGATTTATCCGGCGAGTTCGATAAGTTGGCCGGTAAAGCCGAGCAAACTTTTAAGGCACTGGAGGGGCATTTCTACACCCTCGGCATCGGCTCGGACGGCGCGAAACACGCGCTCCTGGATTTCAAGACGGAGTATGAGTCCCTTCTATCTAAAAAGGACACTTAGGGCGCTCACGATCTATTGGCCGGAACGCTTGCAAGCGCCGAGCGCATCTTAGCGCTTCAAAAGCAGTATTTAGACAATCAGATGAGTTCGGACACCGGCAAGAATAGAAACGGCGGCGAGGCTGATTACAACAAATTTGTTGCGGCGGACCTTGCACTGCAAAAGGAAAAGGTTGGTGCTACGCGGGACGAGGTTTTGTCCCAAGAGGCTTTAGTTACTCTGCTCCGCTCCCAAGTCAATGCGGAAGAGGAAATAAGCAAAACAAAGAAGATAACCAAAGGTAACGCAAAAACGGGCGCGGGCCGGGAAGAAACCAACGAAGCCTCTCGGCGTATGAAGGCGCAATTTGACGCGGAGCGGACAGAGCAAGAGGCGGAAGACCGGGACAGGGACGAAGCCCGCAACCAAGCTATTGCCCTTTTACAGCAAAACGAGAAAGAGAAAATAGACTTAACGGAGAAAGGCTCCCGCGAGCGCCTCGCTGCTATAGACGCGGCAATCAAGGAAGAGAATAACAAGGGTCTCCAGGAGACTAGCTTCTATCGTTCGCTGTTACTTCAACGCGTGGAATATCTCCGCGAGGCCACTACCGAGCAAAGCCGGATAGAGGCCGAGGGGAAGAAAGAAGCCGCCGCGCATGACCTGAAAATGGATGAACTGAAAATTGCAGCCGCCCACGAGCATCAGGCGCTTTTGAATAGTATGCACCGCGCCTCCGCTCAAGAGTTGGTTAACCAAGAAATCCAGCAAGCCGATAACGAACTCAACGTCAAGATGAAAGCCTATGAGCGCGATCTTGCCGCGCTGGACAAACATGACAAAGATTACCAAAACAAGAAAAAGGCGCTAGAGGATAAAGAGACCGAGCTAACACAGCAGCACGAGAACCAAGTAACTCAGATAAAAGAGAAAGCCGAGCAAGACCGCAACGCACAGATACTTGATGCAGAAACGCGCATGAAACAACTTTTTGCCCGAGGATTTGCCGAGGTCATCACGGGACACCAAACTTTCGCGGCCATGATGAAAAGCATAGGAGACCAAGTCCTTACCGGGATGATTGAAAATGCCATTATGTCTGCCGCAATGGATGACTTCGGGAAGGAAAAGAAAGCGGCTAAAGCGGCCCGCGAAGCCTACACATGGGATTGGGAGCACGGCGGACCGGCTGCACCGATATT
>JBARNL010000372.1:0-1783 GCA_049802955.1 Candidatus Angelobacter sp. | reverse complement strand
ATGGTAGCCGGCGCGCGCCGGGTCCAAGCTTTCGGCCTTTCGGGCTATACCGAAAGCTCGTTCCAGATTGCCCTGCCGCACGTAAAGCCGGGCAATCTGGACGAGGGCGGGAGCAAATTGCGGGTCCTGATCGAGAACTTTCAGGAGGGCGCTCTCAAACTCAGCCTGGTCGGCAGGCGCATCCGAGCGAGCCACCGGTGACATCATGGTTGAGGAGAAGAGCGATAGATACAGTTTTGGGTCGAGAGCGACCGCCTGGGTGAATTCACGAACCGCGTCCTCATCTTTGCCTTCGGCAAAGTTAAGGAAGGCCATATCTTCATGTGCCAAGCCCAGGGTGGGATCGTCTTTCAAAGCTTGTTCGATCAGTGGGCGAGCCAGGTCACGAGCATGGGACCACAGGTGGTAGCTGCCCAGCTCCGCCTCGGTTTCCGCCGCGGACATCCGGCGTGATTTAAATTCCTTCTCATCGGTGCTGGCGGGAGTATTCAAAGTACCCCCTGCCATAGTGAAGTTTCGGCCATACATATCCAGGCTTTTTTCCACCGCCTGGATACTGCCAAATACCTCTTCGAAAGCCTTTACTTGTTCCGTGTCATCCAGCAGAGCGATGAATCGCAACAACTTCTTGCCGCTTTCCATGCCTGGCCCAAAGAATAAATAGTGGGTAAGCAACCACGACTCGGCATAAAACAGGTCGGCTTTATCTTCGTCGCGATAATACGGTGAGCCCGGCTTCACGCTCAAAAGAGTACTGAGCGGGATGGGTGGACGGGAGCGCAGGACGCGAAGTCGCCAACTGGGCGCGCCCACATAAAGTTTTGTCTTCTCAAAACGTGTATTGGCATGGAACTCGGCGAGGCCTTCGTCGAGCCACACAGGCAGCGAGCGCAGATTCAGATGCATGACGCTGTGCACATATTCGTGGTAAACAACTTCGTAGCTCTCAGGTCGCAACTCATCCAGCCGAACCACGGCATATTCCTTGTCCCAGCCATGCTGAAAGAAACCAGCAGGCTTGAAGCCTTTACGTTTCCAGAATTGTGGGGCCAGGACCTTCATGCTGGATTCATCGCGGGGACACATGACCAGGAAGGGAGCGCCTGAATCGAGACGAAGCTTGGTATAGACCGAACTCATGGCAAAACGGATCTGTTCAAACTCGCGTGCCACGCGGCGGGCATCCTTTTCACTGCCATCGGTAATTACCCGGAAATGCTGGCTGCGTACTTCAGCCCATTGGTTCTCAGCAGCGGAGCACGAGAGACATGTAAGCAGGATGGCGAATAAAACTTCGAATAGGAACCTGAACATTCCTAAACGCGGTGAAAAGGTGTGTTGCGGGAGGTTGGCCCCAAAATGGATTTCCATAGCAGCACGTATGCTAAGGGCATTTGGGGCGGTTTTACAAGAAAGAAAAACCAAGCCATAGACCCTTCCCCGTTCACCCCCAGATACTCCCTGATTACTGCTAAATATCAATAATTCAATGACTTGCCTTAGGCGCAGGCCTCTTTACCTTTTAAGATACAGGGAGGGAAAAGTGTCTAAAAGGGTATAATCAACAGATCACAATGACACCAGAAACTAAGACTTTGTTGCTGCTGAAGCCCCGGGGTTTTTGTGCCGGAGTGGTGAGAGCCATTGATATTGTCCGGATTGCGCTGGATGCCTTTGGACCGCCGATCTATGTGCGCAAAGAAATTGTCCATAATCGCTATGTGGTAGAAGAACTGAAAGCCAAGGGCGCAATCTTTGTCGATGAAGTCTATGAGGTTCCGGA
>JBARNL010000371.1:0-3304 GCA_049802955.1 Candidatus Angelobacter sp. | reverse complement strand
GATTTCACCTGCATGGTACATGCCCATCTCCACCACGCCAAAATCGTGCTCAGCTTCCAGCTTCAGCAATTGCAATGGCAGCCCAATATGGTTGTTGAGATTGCCGGAACTTTTCATCACACGGAAGCGCGTGGCCAGAATGTGGGCCAGAATTTCCTTGGTCGTGGTCTTGCCCGCCGATCCAGTCACGGCCAGCAGCGGCTTGCCCCATAACCTGCGCGCCGCCGCGCCCAGCAGTTGCAGCGCCTTCAACGAATCTTCAACTTGCAGCAACCGCAGCGGATCGCCTGCAACCTTCTTCCCTGCTTCAACAATCGCGCCCACCGCGCCTTTATCCAGCGCGGTCTGCACGTAGTTATGCCCGTCAAAGCGCTCGCCTGTGATGGCAATAAAAAGGTCGCCGGGATTCAGCGTGCGCGAATCAATGGAATACCCCATGGCGACTGCTTCCTGGTCACACTCGCCTTTGGAGCCCACGAACTCGGCGATTCGCCACAACGGCAGTTTCATTTCTTGCCTCCGCCTGCGTAACTCATCTGTTGTAACGCTTCCTTGGCCACCTGCACATCATCAAAAGGGAATGTACCTTCGCGCGTGATCTGCATTTTCTCGTGTCCCTTGCCGGCAATCAAAACCACGTCGCCAGGCGAAGCCTCAATCAGCGCAAGCTGGATAGCTTTTTTTCGGTCCGGCTCGACCTCATGCCGTGTGCCGGTCTGGCGCAGGCCGGGCAGCGCATCATCAATAATCTGTAGCGGATCTTCGCTCCGCGGATTGTCAGAAGTCAGGACGACGAAATCGCTTCCTTTGCCCGCCGCTTCAGCCATGAGCGGGCGCTTGGTTCGATCACGATCGCCGCCGCAGCCGAAAACCGTAATTACTCTGCCCGGCGCGGAACTTCGGCCGGCAAAGTCACGGGCTATCCCTGTCAGGTTGCGTAGCGCATCGTCGGTGTGGGCGTAATCAACAACAACAGTAAACGGCTGGCCGCAATCCACTTTCTCAAACCGTCCCGGAACCTGCTTGAACTGCGCGATGGCTTCAGCAATCTGCTGGAGCGAGCATCCGCAAGCAAAGGTCGCAGCCGCCGCAGCCAGGATGTTGTAAATGTTAATGCCGCCGATCAACGCGGTCTGAATCCGGGTGCTGCCGGAAGGCGTAACTAGATCAAACTTTGTGCCGTCCTGTTGCAGATTGATATTCGTCGCTTTGAAATCGCCTTTCTGGACTCCATAAAGAATCACCTGCTGGCTTAAAGTCTTGCGGCTCTGGCCCAGGCTTTGGCCATATTCGTCGTCGGAGTTGATCACCGCGGCGCGCGGCGGACGCGTTCCGCAGCCGAGAAATAAAATGCTCTTGGCCTCAAAGTAGCTGTCCATGCTCTTGTGGTAATCCAAATGATCGCGCGTTAGATTGGTGAACACGGCCACCTCGTACGGCACGCCCCAGACGCGCTCCTGCGCCAGCGCATGCGACGAAACTTCCATCACAGCGTGCGTCGCGCCGGCGGTAAGGGCTTCGGCAAAAATCTGGTTCAGTTCCAGCGCTTCCGGCGTGGTGTGTGGTGAAGGAAGAACCCGATATGGAAGATCGGCTCCTGCTTGCGCAGCATTTGACTTAGCAGGCACATGGTATTCAATTGTCCCAATCAACGCGGATGGCCGGGCGCAGTGCCGGAGGATCGCTTCGCATAGAAAGCTTGTTGTTGTCTTGCCATTTGTTCCGGTAATGCCGATGATCTTGAGCTTCTCCGCCGGATGGCCATAGAAATTGGCGCTCATGTGGGAAAGCCCGCGCCGTCCGTTGGGAATCACGGCCCAAGGAACACTCTCTCGCGGATGTTCGGATTTCGACTCCGTCACCACCGCAACCGCGCCGTTCTTCAACGCCGTATCAATGTAGCGATTGCCGTCACTGCTTTCGCCGCGCATAGCAATGAAAACAAATCCCGGCTCCACGCGGCGGGAGTTGTAGTCCAGACCTGAGATTTCCGGATCGCCACCGCTGTGCGAGACGCCCAGTCCCGCCAACAGTTGAGAGAAGTTCATTTGCCAGTAATTATAGAAGTAAGTCCGTGGCTACGAACCGGTGGACCAAGATTTGCCCGTCTTTTTAATTCGTATACTCTCCGGCTGTTTTTTGCCGGGAGCAATCGCGTTCAGCCATTCATCGACTTTGGGGGCTAACCGGGTGAGCAGCCCTTTGTCCTGCGTTAAGAGTCCGTAGGTGAGCCGGATGAGTTTATCAGTGGGCTCCTGGAGCGGAAGCGTCCCGGTTTCCAATTTGGAGAAATGCTCTGGCGTTTTATTGATAAGTGCCGCGAAATCAGCAGCCTTTTTGCCTGCTCGCTTACGCAGAAACCTTATTTCCTGCCCCGTCAGGATTCCTGGTTTCATGACCACCGACTCGGCGATTACGTTCATCAGTTGTTCCGGCGCTGGAATTTCGGCTGAGTGTGCGCCGCATTCTGAACAAATCCAATACTTGACTCCGATGAGATAAACATTCGGCAAGCCGGAATCTAAAAAGTGATAGGGCTTGGCATTGGTAGCAATTTGTTGTTTCAGGTTCTTTGTACAGTCGTGGTGACGATCAATCATCCGGCCATCTCGTAATCACAGTAAATTTTTTGACGGCCGGCTCCAATGCAAGAACGATCGTGAACTCGCGCCCTTCGATGTCCTGGGTTTTGATTTTGTATTTCCACTGCCAATTGTCCTCATCGAATCCGTCAACTTTGCATGAAGCCCACTGCCGTTTCAGGCCGAACAGCACGTCATTGAGGTCTATGTGCCGCTCAGGATGATCAAACCGCGCATGAAGTGAGAGGTGCTGTTCACGATAGGAGCCTTCATTACCAAGCGCTTCAAGAATTACCTCCTTGACCTCGGACGGCTTTAAAGGCTTTGGCTTTTTGCCGGAACTTGTCATAATGTTAAGTGCTGATGGCGATACCTGTCAACCTTTAGGTTGAAAGTCTTTGTAGTTCTCGATCATTTCTTCAGCTTGAGCGGCATGCCAAAGGTAAGGAAGTTATTTTACGGAGGGTACAGGGGCTCCCTCTCTTCGCTCGGGATGTAGAGCAGAAGGCAAAGCCTGGAGTCTCCGGCACGCCTCCGCCAACTCAGCATCGGTCTTGGCAAAGCAGAAGCGGATCAGGTTCTCGCCACCATCGCCGTGATAAAAGGCCGATCCCGCCACCGTGGCCACGCCGGTCTGCTGAAGCAGATACATGGCTTTATCGCGGCTGGTACTGCCGGGAAGGAACGACGCATCGGCCGGCACGTAATATGCGCCCTTTGGG
>JBARNL010000370.1:0-6469 GCA_049802955.1 Candidatus Angelobacter sp. | reverse complement strand
AACTGACACCGTGCAGCTTGCGCTGGTGGCCAATGTTCCGGCTGAGAGGCTCACAGATCCCGAGCCGCTTACTGCCGTCGCCGTTCCGCCGCACGTGTTGCTCAGGTTCGGTGTGGAAGCAATCACTAATCCCGCCGGCAGGTTGTCAGTAAAGGCAATCCCGTTCAGCGTGACATTCGTGTTCGGATTCTGAATCGTGAACGTGAGGCTGCTAGTGCCGTTCAGCGGAATCTGCGCCGCGCCAAACGCTTTTGTGATCGATGGCGGAGAAGCCACAGTCACATTGGCCGAGGCCGTGTTGCCCGTTCCGCCGTTGGTCGACGTCACGTTTCCAGTGGTGTTGGTGTACTGCCCGGAAGCCGCACCGGTTACCGTGACGCTGAATTGGCATTGGCTGTTTACCGCGATGGTCGCGCCGGTCAAAGCGATTCCTGTCGGACCAGTGGCAGTCAGGGTTCCGCCGCAAACTGTAACGGAAGCATTGGCAACGGTGAGTCCGGTTGGCAGCGTATCAGTAAACGCAATGCCAGAGAGTGGATCAACGTTCGCCGCTGGATTGGTGATGGTGAACGTGAGCGAGGTCGTCGCGTTCAGAGCAATGCTGTTCGGATTAAACACTTTGGCGATTGACGGCGGAGCTTCCACCTTGATGCTGGTTGAAGCCGTTCCGCCCGTGCCACCTTCGGTTGAAGTTACGTTACCCGTAGTGTTGTTCTGCAGACCAGCCGCGATGCCAGTGACGTTGACTGAGAATGTGCAGGAGCTGCTGGCGGCAATCGACCCTCCCGACAAGCTGATCACATGTGTTCCCGCCGTGGCCGTGATCGTGCCAGCTCCGCAAGTTCCGGTAATGCCGTTGGGAGTCGAAATCACCAGACCTGCCGGTAACGTGTCACTAAACCCGATGCCGGTCAGCGCTGTCGTCGTGTTCGGATTATTGATGGTGAAGCTGAGCGAGGTCGATCCGTTTAATGGAATGCTGGCCGCGCCGAATGCCTTAATAATTACCGGAGCAGCAACTACCGTGATTGAAGCGTTTGACGTGTTCCCTGTGCCCCCTTCGGTCGAGGTCACCTGGACGCTATTATTTTTAATTCCCGCCGCTGTGCCCTGAACATTAACTGAGACCGTGCAGCTTGCGCTCGCAGCCAATGTTCCGGCAGAGAGGCTCAGCGATCCCGAGCCGCCTACTGCCGTTGCCGTGCCGCCGCACGTATTGCTCAGGTTCGGGGTTGAAGCAATTATCAATCCGCCTGGCAGTGTGTCAGTAAAAGCAATCCCGTTCAGCGTGACGCCGGTGTTCGGGTTTTGGATGGTAAACGTCAAGCTGGTGGTTCCGTTTAACGGAATCGTCGCCGCGCCAAAAGCCTTGGTAATGGAAGGCGGCGCAGCTACGGTCAAATTGGCTGACGCCGTGTTGCCGGTTCCGCCATTCGTTGAAGTTACAGCTCCAGTTGTGTTGGTGTATTGCCCGGAAGCTGCGCCCGTCACGGTGACGCTGAACTGGCATTGGCCGTTCGCCGCAATAGTGGCTCCAGTCAATGCGATTCCCGTTGGCGAAGTCGTCGTCAGTGTTCCACCGCAAACTGTAGTGGAAGTATTGGCGACCGTGAGACCTGTCGGCAATGTGTCCGTAAAGGCTACGCCGGTGAGGGCGTCAACGTTGGCTGCCGGATTGGTAATGGTAAAGGTCAGCGAAGTTGTGCCGTTTAGAGCAATCGTAGAAGGATTGAATACCTTGGCGATGGACGGAGGCGCTTCCACGTGCAGCACCGCGGTATTGCTGGACGCCCCGGTGCCGCCCTCGGTTGAAGTGACTGCGCCGGTCGTGTTGCTCTGCGCACCCGCGACAATGCCCGTCACATTGACTGAGAACGTGCAGGAGCTGCTGGCGGCAATCGTTCCGCCAGTCAGGCTGATCACGTTGGTGCCCGCTGTAGCGGTAATCGTTCCGCTGCCGCAAGTTCCGGTAAGGCCATTTGGCGTTGAAATCACCAGACCCGCAGGCAGCGTGTCGCTAAAGCCGACGCCGGTCAGTGTTGTCGTGAGGTTCGGATTATTGATAGTAAAGCTCAGGCTGGTTGAGCCGTTCAACGGAATGCTGGCCGCGCCAAAAGCCTTCGCGATCGTCGGCGGAGCCACAACCGTAATCGAAGCGTTGGAAGTATTGCCCGTGCCCGCGGTGGTGTCGCTTGCTGAGACGCTGTTGTTCTTTACGCCCGCTATTGTTCCCTGAACGTTCACGGAAACGGTGCAGCTCGCGCCCGGAGCCAGGCTGGCGCCGGACAGCGAAACTGAAGACGAACCCGCAGTTGCTGTCGCCGTCCCCGTGCAATCCCCGCTTAAACCGCTCGGTGTCGCAACTATCAGCCCGACGGGCAGGCTGTCAGCGAACGCAATTCCGTTCAACGTCTGGTTCTGGTTGGCGCTCGAGACCGTAAAGGTCAGACTGGTAGTACCGTTCAGTGGTATCGTGGCCGCGCCGAACGCTTTGAGGATATGCGGCGGATTGATGATATTGACTGTGTCTGAGGATGTATTTCCGTTCCCCGCATCCGTAGAATCAATCGTCACGCTGTTTGAGTAGCTATTATCTACCGCGCTCTGCACATTAACCTTGATTGTGCAGGTGCCAATGGGCAAATTGCTGTTTGCAAAACTGATTGAGCCAGAGCCCGCAGTCGCAGTAACCGTTCCGCCGCAATTGTTGACCACATTGGGAGTGCTGGCTACCACCAGGTTACCCGGCACCGTTCCCACGTTTGACGGCAAGCTGTCAGTGAAGCTGCCATTGATGGTGACCACGTTGCCATTCGTGATAGAGAAGGTGATCGTGGTGGCGGTATTCGTTGGGATCGTCTTCGGGGCAAAGCTTTTGGTGATCTGTGGCGGCTCCAGGATGATAATGCCGACGTTCGCCGTGCCGCCGCTGGAGGCGCCCAGCCCCGCAGTCCCGGCCGTGTAGGTAAATGTTGTTGGCGTGGGCGTGCTTGTGATGATGAACGTGCCGTTGTAACCGCCTACGCCTACACCGGAAATCACCGCCGTCTCGCCTATGGCGAATCCGTGTGCGCCGACCGTTGTGATGGTCGCCGTCGTGCCCGCTTCTGTGGCACTCGATATTAGGCTGTCAAAGGCGAGGGCCGTTCCCTGGTCCACGGTAGCAGTCGGGTTGGCACGCCCCGCTGTTCCGCCCGCGTTAAACGTGGCCGTTGCTTGCGCGCTCGCATTCAATGTTTCCGGCTGTGCCTGCGGAATGGTGCCCAAGGCCCCCGGAGCAAACGTAATCGGCAGTCCAATGATTTCGGTTAGATTGCTTAGCGCTACGGCGGTCCCATGATTGTCCTTGCTCATGTCGCCCGTGAGCGTGGTGCTCTGGTTGATTTTGATCTTCTCCTGGCTCGCCTGATGCGTGAGCACGATGAACGGATCAAAGCAGACTGAGTTCGCCGGAGTCACCGCGGGGCAGGTCGTCACTGCGCTCACAATGGTGCTTGCGGGAACGTTGGTTCCCCACCAGTTGTTCGTCGCGGTCACCTGGTTGCCAAAGGTGCCGCCCGCCGGTGGCGGATTTACTGCCGTCACGTTGAAGATATTGCTGCTGCCCGGCGTGTGGGTGGAGCTGTTTCCGGCAAAGCGGCTGAAGTTGATGGTCACCGGGGTATTGCCGCTGCCATCGCCGGTATAAATCGCGCCGCCGTTGCCCGCGGTGCTGTTTCCAATGAAGGCCACCGAGTTCAGCGTAAGCCCGTCAAAAGCGTCGTTATCGATTCCGCCGCCGCCGGCATTCTGCGCGTCCGTTCCCGCCGTGTTGTTGCTGATTACCGTTCCGCCGTCAATCTTTAGCGTGGCAAGATTGTGCATGCCGCCGCCAATGCCCGTGGCGGTATTCCCGGAAATCGAGCCACCTGAAATGTGGCTCTGCGGCTGCGTGTGCTGGCCCTGGAAGAACAGACCGCCGCCGGTAGCGTTGGTACCCGCATTCGAATGAGCATGGTTATTCAGCACCTGCACGTTGCTCATGATGATCTGCGAATGCACGTCCATGCCGCCGCCGCCGCCGTCGCCCGCCACGCCGTTCGCGTTCGGCGTTGAATCGTTGTTCTGGACGATGCAGTTGGTGAGCGTGATTGTGCCCGGGCCGGGCTTGGTAAAATTGAAAGCGAAAAATCCGCCGCCCTGCCCGTCGAGCACCGCGTTGTTCTGGAGGGTGACGTTGGTCAGCGTCAGGCTGGCCGTGCCGGATGAGCCGGTATCGAAATCGAATGCGCCGCCCCAGCCGTCCTGGAACCCATTCACCGAACCGCGGTTAAGCCCGTGCTGGATGGTGAGATTGGAAACGCTCACCGTAGCGTTGGAAATTGTGGTTATGTCCTGGTTGAAGGAAAAAACTTTGTCCACGCTGTCGCTCAGGTTCACCAGCGCTCCGCCCTGGATGATGGTGGTGTTCTGCCCCGCGCCCACAATGTTGACCGAATCCGTCACTTCCAGCGTGCCATGCTGGCCGGTGAAATCGCCTGAGACTCTTGGCAGCGTCAGCGTGTAAGTTCCCGCCGGAACTGTGATCGTGTCCGTGCCTAAGGCGTTATTGGCTTCTATGATCGCTTCCCGCAAGCTGCATTGGCCCGGAGTAGCTGCTGCGCATGCGCCCGCGCTAAGAGTGTCATTCGTAGTATTGACGACAAATGTTGGGTCGGGGAGCGGCATCAGCATAGAGGGCGCGCTCTCACCCTGGTGAATGGAAAGCACTCCGGCGCGTCCATCAATGTTGATGCGCGCTGGGATCGCCGCCAACGGATTGCCTGAATATGGCCTTGTTGAAAGCACTGCCGGAGCAAACGTCGCCGCGCCCGGCTGCACGTCAGGATGCTGCACCACTACCAACTGCCCGGTTGAGCCGTTAAGCACCATTACGTCGTCCATTTGGTGATCGGAAATTCTGGTGCGGAAAAGCACTGGAGGCTGGCCGGAAAAAGATGCCGCGGCGGGAATGTCTTCCACGATCTTCCAGCCATTCACCGGGAACGTCCGCGCTGGCATCAAGGGATCGGCTGCACCGCGCAATTTTCCTGGTGTGTGTAACGCCTTCAGCTCATCCGCGCTGTAAGCCCGCGGATCAAACTCGTTATGCGCGGCAATATGGATTGCGCCATCGGAGGTCAGCAGAGCCAATTGCAGCCCAGGCGCGCGGTCAAACACGAAAGTTCCCACGGCCAGTGCCGCGGCTGAAATCGGCAATGAAATTTGTTGCAGCTTCATGGTCTGGGCGCGCAGGATCTGCACCTTGCCCCCGGCCAGAAACGCCAGATCGTTGCCGCCATCGCCAAAGTCGCCAAAATTCAGGTTAGAAGCCGCTCCGCCCAGCGGAAACGCTGCTACCGGATCCAGGCCATCCTGGCTGCCGCTGAAAATCGCCAGTTCGGGGCCGGATTGCCCATTGATTCCCACCACCACTTGGTTGAAGCCGGTGGCGCGTCCCAGGTCGCCGCCCAGCATGGCCGTAATGCCGCCGGGAAGATTGACCGTTTGCGGCGCCGTAAAGTTACCTTTGCCGTCGCCGGAAAAAACGTAAAGCGCGCTTCCGCCTTTGGCCGCGATCACCAGATCATTGTGGCCGCTGGCGGTAAAATGCCCCACCGCCATAAAGTCCGGATTCACCGGAGTCGCCAGCGTAGAGCTTTGCGGCAGAAACGGCGCGGGGAACTGGCCATGCGCAATCGCCTGGAATGACGCATCGCTCTGCGGAGCAAATGCGTCCAGATTTCCGCGCTGGATGCTTATATGCCCCGCGTAGCCCACCAGCAGGTCGGGAATGCCGTCTTCATCCACGTCGCCCGTAGTCAATGCCAAAGGCTGCGCTGCAGCCGATTGCAAAGCGGCATGCCCCGCCAGCAGCGCGGCGCCACCCGCCGCACCACCCGCTTGCATGGGCAGCTGTTGTCTTTCCCCCAGCCAGATTCTTGGCCCGGTGGGCTGTGCCTGCGGCACCTGGATAGGAGCGGCAAGTGCAACGGTTTGCAACACTAAAATGACAATTACAGTAAGAATGGCAACAGAGCAGACGCGTACGCAAATCCCACGTTTCAAGGGACGTTCTCCTGACACACGCAGAGGTGTGGGTTAAAAATGGCTGTTCAGGGGGTTACTCTGTTAATCCGTCGTTAACAGTGACACAAAAAAACCGCTTACGTGACCAAGGAGACTTTGTAAGTTGATCCTTATTCACGTACTCTGCTTCCACGCCTAATTTTTGTCAAGAGTAAAAAGTACCTGTAAGGGCAGAAAGTAATAGTTTTAATGGAAGAGTGCGACTCTATTAGGTTAGAAACCTGTACTAGAAGTGTCCTGTTACCGCCGATTTGAAATCCGGAAGATTCTAATTCCCAAAATGGGATTCTTAGGATATCTTCAGATTCCCCCAAGATTTGCTCCCAGTGTTCCAGCTTTCCGGGTTCTCCAGGCCAAAGAT
>JBARNL010000369.1:0-11468 GCA_049802955.1 Candidatus Angelobacter sp. | reverse complement strand
GCATGACGGCTGCCATTGAGAGACTGAGCGCCGCTATCGCGAATAAGGAAGGCATTCTGATCTATGGCGACTATGACGTGGACGGGACCACGGCAGTCGTGATCCTGAAAACCGCGATTGAGCTATGCGGTGGCGCAGCTGATTTTCACGTGCCACATCGAATCATGGAAGGGTACGGCATTAAAGATGACGTGATCGAACGGGCTGCTGCTGGCGGAATAAAAGTGGTCATCAGCGTGGATACCGGCATTCGGGCATTTCAAGCGGCTGAGACCGCTCGCCGGGTTGGCATTGATCTCATCGTCACCGATCACCATCTGCCTGAAGCGCATGAAGGCGTTCCGAACGCCTGGGCGGTACTCAATCCTAACCAGCAGGGCTGTGACTATCCGTGCAAAGAGCTTTGTGGAGCTGGCGTCGCATTCAAAATTGCCCAGGCACTGTTTGCCAAATTCAAAGACGCAGTGGATCAGGCCAGGCTGATTCCGTCTTTTCTCAAGATGGTAGCTATTGCGACCATCGCGGATGCAGTTCCGCTGGTCGGAGAGAACCGCATCATCGCCCGCTTAGGACTCGAAGGATTGCGGCGACCAGTAAACGGAGGACTTAAAGCTTTAATGGAGGTTTCCGGCCTAACCGGCGAACGCGCCATTGCCGCCGGCGATGTAGGTTTTCGCCTCGGCCCCCGCATCAATGCCGCCGGACGTATGGACGTGGCTCGCGATGTGATTGAGCTGTTCACATGCAAAGATCAGGCCCGTTGCAAAGAGATTGCACAAAAATTGAACCAGCTCAATCTGGAGCGCCAGGCGGAAGAGCAGCGCATTGTGACCGAGATCGAAGCGCACCTTGCCGCCGAACCCGACCTCACAGGGAAGTTCTGCATGGTTTTTGATGGGGATGGCTGGCACCGTGGAGTTGTCGGGATTGTCGCCTCACGGGTGGTAGAGAAGACCGGACGGCCAGCCCTGGTGATTGCCAAGGAAGCAGAGGAGGCCCATGGGTCGGGCCGATCCATTTCTGCATTCCATCTCTTGAATGCACTTGAATCCTGCCATGATCTGTTTACCCGTTTCGGCGGCCACGCTCATGCAGTCGGCTTTGCCATGCCCAGCAAAGATGTTCCTGCTTTAAAGCAAAGGTTGAATAGTTACGCGCAAGCCATGCTTAAGCCTGAAGACCTGCTGCCGGAGTTGAGCATTGATGCTGAAATTCTTCTTAGTTCGGTCACGCCAGAGTTGTTCAATAGTTTAGGGGGGTTAGAGCCCTTCGGTCACGGCAACCGCGAACCGGTGTTCTCCAGCAGCGGCGTGAGCCTGTTGATGCCACCCAGGATTCTGAAGGAGAAGCACATCAAGTTGCGGCTGAACCAAAGGCTACCGAACGCCAAGGCGAGCTTCAACTATGAGGCTGTGGGCTGGCGAATGGCGGAACGGATCCAGGCGGAGGCTTTCCAACCAGGCGATAATCTGGATGTGGCCTATAAGATTGGACTGAATTTTCATCCTGACTTCGGAGGACTGGAATTGACTCTGGAAGACTTCAGGAGATCGGCTCCGACGGCAATTTCTGTTTGCGGCTGAACGCCAATGGAGTTATAGTCCCGGTGTTATGCCAGAAAACTTCATTTTTTGTTCTAAGTGCGGAGCACAGAACTCCACCACTGCCCAATTTTGCCAGAGTTGCGGCTTCACCCTTTCCAGCGGCATTGCGCCAAACCAGGCAGCAGCTCCCGCCCGGGCTTATGACGCTGCTTCCCCGGTGACTTATGTGGCTGCCCCCGCTTCGCCTTACGGCGGCTTTTGGATTCGCCTCCTGGCACACTTGATTGATCATGTAATCCTGGGCGCGGTGGCCGCTCCTCTGTTTTTTATCATGGTGTTGCCGGCAATTCTTCGCATTGCACGTGAAGCGGAGCAGAACCAGGAGCCTCCTTCACCAGAGCTTATCGTCACGATTTTAAGTTCGGTCTTCATTTACGTCGCGCTGGCATTTGTGGGACAGTGGCTATATGACGCGCTGCTGACGAGTTCCTCATGGCAGGGGACCATCGGCAAACGCGTTCTGCGGCTTAAAGTGGTGGATGAAGCCGGAAACCGGATTGGCTTTGGCCGCGCAACAGGCCGGTTCTTTGCCAAGATACTGTCTTCCATGTTCTTTTGTATCGGCTTCATCATGATCGGTTTAACCGAACGCAAAACCGGTCTGCATGACTTGCTGGCGGGAACCAGAGTGCTGCGCTATTAGCGAATTCAGGTACTACGCGGGAAGCAGGGGGTTCAACTCTTTTGTCATTTACCATGAGGCATGGTCTTTGATCCCAAGCGGCTGAGGAAAGTCTTTGCCGGCGGTGCTGTGCTGGTGTTCGTGATCGCCCTGGGATTCTATCTCCGTGGCTTTTTTAAACCGCAGGAAGCTATTCCCGATACACCTAACAATATTCCTTCGGGCGTGGAAAAGAGCGCTACCGGCTTCAATCTCTCTAAGTCAGAGGGGGGAAAGACGCTCTTTACCATTCATGCGGCCAGCGTCCAGCAATACAAAGAAGGCGGTCGCGCAGCCCTGCATGACGTGAGCATCACCGTTTTTGGGCGCAACCAGGACCGCTCCGACCAGATTTACGGCTCTGATTTCGCCTATGATCCCGCAGCCAAAGTTGTTACGGCGGAAGGCGAAGTACGCATCGATCTGGAGGCCGTTTCATCCGCTGCAACTCCGGCAGGGGGGGCTGCAGAAACCAAAAACCTGATTCACGTAAAGACCAGTGGGCTCACCTTTAATGAAAATACAGGAATTGCGCAGACCAAAGCCGCTATTGAATTCCGCGTGCCGGAAGGCAATGGGTCGGCCGTGGGAGCAACCTACGATTCTCATGGTGGCGTGCTCACGCTTAAGTCGGCTGTGCGACTCACCAGCACTGGCCCGCGCAAAGCCACCATCACAGGCCAGAGCGCGACAATCACAAAGAATCCCAGCAGAATCGTGATGCAGTCTGCCAAAGTGGAGGAAAGTCAGCGTGTGATTTCCGCCGACAAAGTCACGGTTTTCCTGGATGACGACAACAACATTGAACGGGTTGTTGGTTCCGGCAACCTGCATGCAGTCAGCACGGGCGCCAAAGCGTTTGAGGTCAACGCTACTGAAGGTGAACTTGAGATGGCCGGCGCGAACCAGGTGCGAAGAGGCGTTCTTTCCGGCGGAGTTACGTTCGCGAGCCAAGGCGATTCTCCTGCGGAAGGGAAAGCGGGGAAAATTCTACTCACATTCGCGGCTGCTAATCGACTGGCGAAGGCCAGGGCTGAAGACTCGGTCCAGCTAAAACAGGGGCCAGCAGGGAAGTCACAAGAATTGCACGCAGTCGCACTGGATCTTTCCGTGAAGAATGGCCGCAGATTGGAGAAAGCGGTTACTTCCGGAGGGCCGGCAGAAATTGTCCGCGAACAAGCGCCGGGCCAAACCACCATCAGCGCGGGACATTTTGAAACGGTGTTCAATGACCAGAATCGTCCTGTGTCTCTCTATGGAACGCCCGACGCGAAGATTGTGGATTCTGTTCCCGGCAAGCCGGACCGTATCCTCACATCGCGCGAGCTGACGGCAAAGTTCAATGACAAAGGCGAGATTGTTTCCGCCGACCAGACCGGCGATTTCCATTATCAGGAAGGAACGCAGACGGCTTCAGCCGAGCGCGCTAAATATACCGCAGCCGAGGAAACGATTTTTCTTTCCGGTTCGCCGCGTGTTGTTGACGCCACGCAAGGCATTACGCTTACGGCTGACAACATCCAGTTAAACCGCAAGACCCGCAACGCGTTTGCCCAGGACAACGTAAAGACCACGTATTCCAAAATGAGTGCGCAGCCGGGCGGAGCTATGCTGGGATCGGCTGAACCCATCCACGTTACGGGATCAACCGCTACCATGAACTCTGCTACTGGAGTTGCGCGTTACAACAAGGCCAGGCTGTGGCAGGGTTCCAACATCGTGGAAGCGCCAACGATCAGTTTTGACCGGACAAAACGCAGCCTTCAGGCACAGGGTGGACAGCGTAGCCGTGTTGCATCAGTTTTTGTGCAAAAAGGCAAGAATGGCAAGTTGACGCCGGTGAATGTGACCTCAGACAGGCTTTCTTATGTCGATGCAGAGCGTAGGGCGGTCTTCAGCGGCAATGTTGTGGTCCATGCGGAGGACGCCACCATCACTTCGGCCACCATTCAGGTAATCTTGCTGCCGAAGCAGGGTCAGGCCGAAAACCAGAGTGCCAGCCAGTTGGAACGTATTGAAGCGCAAGGAGATACCAAGATTGAGCAGGGCGGAAGGAAGGCCGCTGGGAATAAGCTTGTGTATACCGCGGCAGACGAGAAAATGGTATTGACAGGTACTCCAGACAAACTCCCTAGCATTTTTGATGCCGAACGGGGTCAAATCTCGGGCGATTCGTTGACTTTCTTTACCCACGATGGTAGGGTGCTGGTAGGTAGCGGAGAAACGTCCAAAACCGAGATTCCAAACAGGATTCCTGACGCGAGCAAGAAGTAAATGCAGACCTTGGCCACGGACGAACTCGCGAAATCGTACCGCGGACGCAGGGTGGTGAATGGCGTCAGTCTTCATATCAACCAGGCTGAAGTAGTAGGGCTTTTGGGGCCCAATGGGGCAGGCAAAACCACGTCTTTTTACATGATTGTGGGACTGGTGCCGCCGGACAGCGGTCGCATCCTGATAGACGGCCAGGACATATCCAATGTTCCCATGTACCTGCGGGCGCGGAATTACGGCATCAGCTATCTTCCGCAAGAGCCTTCAGTATTTCGCAAATTGAGCGTGGAAGAAAACATTATGGCTGTGCTGGAAGTACAGCCCATCACATGGCAAGAGCGGCGGAAAAAGCGTGATCAACTGATTGATGAACTGGGGCTTGGGCATATTCGCAACAATATGGGCTACGCACTTTCCGGCGGTGAGCGGCGCAGAGTGGAAATCGCACGCGCTTTGTGCATCGCGCCTAAGTTCATTCTGCTGGATGAACCCTTTTCAGGCATCGACCCGATAGCCGTGCTCGACCTGCAGAAGATCATTTTCGACCTGAAGGGAAGCGGCATCGGCGTTTTGATCACAGATCACAATGTGCGTGAAACGCTGTCAGTGACGGACCGCGCTTATATCATCAATGAAGGCCATATTTTCCGCACCGGTACGCCGGAGCAGCTTGGCAACGACCCAGAGGTAAAGAGAGTCTATCTGGGAGAGAGTTTTTCATTTGTTTAATTGCATATCTAGGTGACTGAAATAGTCGAATTACGACGGTACTCTTTTGGGCCGCGACCCAGCGTGTGATAGTAGAATTTAACTAAAGAAGCAGGGATGGTTTTACTCCAAAACAAACTGAACCTGAGGGTCTCGCAAAAGCAGATCCTCACTCCAGGGCTGGTCCAGATGGTGAGCGTGCTAGCGCTCAACAAGCTGGAGCTTAAGGAGATGATCAACACGGAAATGGTGGAGAACCCCGTGTTGGAGGAGCTGGATTCCACCGTTCCACTGCTGGATGAAATTGCCGGAAGGCAAGAGGCCCACGAGCGCCAGGACGCCAAAGACATCAAAGAGAAAGATGAAACAGGGCCTGAAGCCGAAAAGAAAGATCCTTTTGATGAGATTGATTTCGGGTCGTTCTTCCGCGATTACCTTGATCCCGGCTATCGCAACTCTGCCGACCTTGAAGAGATTGACCGTCCGTCCTTTGAGAATTTTCTTTCAAAACCAGGAACTCTCTCAGACCATCTGGTGTGGCAATTAGGTTCGGTCACTGTGCGCCCTGCAGTGTATGCGGCGGCGGAGCTGGTTATTGGCAATTTGAATGAGGAAGGCTACCTTACTGCCTCAGACGACGAGTTAATGGGAGTGGCGCACGCACAGGAATCCGAAGAACCGACTGCTGAAGCAGCGTCTACTGATGCCGCGCTGGCCGATACACCAGCCGAACCTTCTCACCTGGAACTAATCGTCTCCCATGAACCCACGCCGGAAGCAGTTGCGGCTGAGAAGAACAATGGTCTTTCTCCGGTGCTGCAATTCACCCGCGATGATCTGCGGGAAGCGATTGCGCTGATTCAGCATTTTGATCCGGTCGGAGTCGCGGCGCGGGACCTGCGTGAATGCCTGATGGCACAGCTTGAGCACCTGATCAAGACCCGGGACATGGAAGGCTCAGACGATCCTGAAAACGATCAGGTGGTTGAAGACGCGCTGAAGATGGTGGACAAACAGCTCCACTTTTTGCAGAACAAGCAGTATAAGGAAATTGCCAAAGCCATTGCGCGTCCCATGGAAGCAGTGATCCAGGCGCATGAGTTCATTCGCACGCTCGATCCCAAGCCAGGGCTTCGGTACAACAAAGTTGAGCCCAAGCTCATTGAGCCGGATGTTGCCTTTGTGAAGCATGGTGACGAGTATCTGGTGCTAATGAACGATGAAGATCTGCCTCAGCTTCGCGTAAGTCCGACGTACCGCAAGATGTTAAATAACCAGAATGGCGGCGTTGAAAAGGACGTTAAAACCTACGTAAAAGAGCGCTACAAATCCGCGGTGCAGCTAATCAAAAACATCGAACAACGGCGGCAGACGATCCTGAAGGTTTGTTATGCCATCATCGGACGGCAGCGTGACTTTCTTGATCAGGGCATCGACCAGCTCAAGCCCATGATGATCAAAGAAGTTGCCGAAGAGATTGGCGTGCATCCATCCACGGTAAGCCGGGCAGTGGCCAGCAAATACGTTCACACTTCGCAAGGCGTATTTGAGTTGCGCTACTTCTTCTCAGAGAGCGTTCAAGGACCTGAAGGCGCCGGGACATCACTACTGATTCTGAAACGCCGCGTAAAGAAATTGATTGAAGAAGAAGATCCGGCGCATCCGCTGACCGACGACCAGATTACGCGCGTGTTGCAATCGCAGGGCATTCAGGTGACACGACGCACGGTGGCAAAATATCGCGAAGATATGAAAATTCCGAGCACACATCAAAGGAGGACGAAGAGTTAAGTCGGGAAGCGCGGCCATCTCGAGCCGGCGCTCCTCGGGCAGACGTTAAAAAAGCCGCCTGTACCGTGCCGCATCTCTCAAAGCACCGGCAGACGACTCTCAGTTGGACCCAATTCAGGAGGGAGTCAATGAACGTCGAATATACTGGCCGCCAGTACGAAATCACTCCTATCACCCGCAAGCATGTCGAAGGCGGGCTTGAAAAAATCCAGAAAATCCTTGGCACATTTGAAACGCACGTGATCCTCTCGGCGGAAAAGCGCCGTCACATTGCGGAGATCACGGTTTCCGTGCGCAATCATGCCCCTATCGTCGGCCTCTCTGAGGCCCAGGAGATGATTGCCGCCATTGGAGGAGCGCTGGACAAGATTGAGCGCCAGGCCGTGAAGTACAAGACGCGATGGAAGAGCAAGAAACGCCAGGCACGCAAAAAAATGGAATTGAACGGCGAGTCGCAGCAGGAAACCAACATCGCCATTGCAGTGAACGGCGATCTGACGACGGCGGTGCCGGTCAAGGTCCACAGTTTTCCCAGCAGAGTAAAAGTCACTGAGACGCACGTGAGCAAGAGCTCTGATTCAGTTTCATACAAGCCGCTTACTCTGGAAGAAGCGGTGAAGGAAGCCGAATTTCGCGACCGCGAAGTATTTGTATTCCGCGATTTGGAAGGCCGCGTGAAAGTACTCCATCGCAAGCGCGATGGCAAAATGGAGTTGATCGAAGCGCCGTAATTTTTTGTCGCTTCGCTCCCAAACCGCTCAAACAGTATTGAAGTTCGGCCGAAACTTTCAGCTCTTGAAACATACCCGTTGGCATGTAAAAGTCGGCCAGCGGGTTTTTACATTTTGCATCACTCTCGTGCAAATTAGTTTTTCATAACCGCCAATTGGTGGATTGAGGAGGAGCGACTTGGCCGTCGAGAGCCGTTGTAACCCCTTTTTTTGTCTAATGAGTTTTCGGAGTGCAAGTTCGAAGCAATGAAATCAGCGACTTAGGTTTCCACGACGCTCCCGTCTGATTTTCTGGGGGCAGTGTTTTGGTTTTTCGACCCAGTTCAGAGGTACGCTTGGCGAACGGCCGGGGCCACCAGAACAAAACTACTAAGCAAGAAAATGAATGAATCTTCGTTCATGAGTTGGTGGCATAACTTCGCGAATCCTGAATAAAAGGCTCTGAGAGGTTTGCAATTATTGTTTCGGTTTTGCGAAAAAAACGAAAAAAAACGTAGCGGCTTCAAATTTAGGTAAAACTATGGTAATAGGATTTCCTGAAAATCTTGTTCTAGGAGGATGCTATGCGAAAAGCTTTAGTTTTGCTGTTGTTTGTTATTTCCATGTCACAGTTTATTGTCCCGCAATGCGCGGATAATGTTCGTTTTCACCTTGTAGCTTGTTGCGATGGAAGCTTTTTTAGCGAAACCTATGTTGTTGGCTCAGGGACCCGTTACATGGATGGTGAAGGTGTATGTGGGTACGATAGCGTTGGCAATCCTTGTACTGCAGGACGTATTCAGGGATGCGCGCAAGCCAAAACGAATCCGCGCCACAAAGCTATACGGGCCCGAAATGATAGAACCCCAATGATAGTCAGCACCGGCTTTGACTACCACCAACTTGCAACTTTTGTCCCAATGTGTGGAGGCGGAGGTCAGGCTTTCCGATCCGCATTTGCTTTGTCTCCGGCGAAACTAACATTTCGTTAATCTAACTTCGTTTCATGGAGCAGGAAAAGTGTAGAGCTTGGAATGCTCCATATATGATTTGGACATTGAAAAGGAAAGGGTATTATGATGTCTCGTTTAGCATGCAGCTTCGTTTTAATGATTTGTTTCTGGAATATGGCTTGGGCAACTGACGACACGCTGAATAACCAGCAGCGCCCAATCGTCCTGACGTCAAACTCTTCTAAGGTCCTTCCCATGCCGGTATTTTCAGCCGAAACGGGCCCCCAATGCGACTCAGGCGGAAACCTTTATTTCAATACTGGATTTTCTGCAAAATCCCGGGTGGTGTTGAAGCTTGATACCAGCGATGGGTCCACGACAGTATTTAGGCCGAGAGACGCTTCCGCAGCTGAAACTTACTTCGTCGCCTTCCATGTTACCGCCGAACCGAAGATAGCGATTCTCGTGGGCGGGAAAAACAACGAGCCATACGTCTACGAGTTCGATGAGAACGATCCTGTCAACGCACATCGCATCAGCTTGGAGGTTCCTGACGGACTGAATGCTCTTACGGTTCAAGGCTTTATCGTTTTACCCAATCAACGCATTTTACTTCAGGGATACTTTGACGACGCTGCGCCGAAAGAGCGACGGAATCATGGCTACGTGGCTGAATTCGCACCGTCGGGAAAGTTGTTGGAACTATCTCTTGAAAAAGCTTCCAGTGACGTCCTGAAGTCGGTCGCCGGACGTGCCGCTAAGACCGAAGCGTCTCAGAGCAAAGATGGCACGACTTTCCTGCTTGAAGCTGACAGGATAGTCGTGCTCTCGCCGGCAGGGCAGGTTGAGCGCACAATCAAGCTCACGCCCCCGGAACCTGGCTATCTTTCCGATCAGTTGTACATGCATCGTGGCCAGTTAGTGGTTGGCTTCTACCATATAGAAGACGGCGGCAGACCAAAAGTGCGCTATGAGTTGATGAACCCTTGGACAGGCGAAATAATACGCATCTATCAAGCGGCTGCAGAGTTGGGAAATAACCTGGTGTGCTTTTCGGATGAGGGGTTAAGCTTTATGAAGGAAGAAAAGGGACACGTGAAGTTAATGAATGCCTCGGTTAAATAGCTCGATGCAGGTTTGCAGTGCGATTTAACCCAGGCGGCAATCGGTTTCTCTCTCTATAGATCCCCGTAACGCGCGGTGGGCTCGGCATGCCTTTCGGTATGCCGAGTCCGTGTTTTGAGCGGCAAAATGTTACTCCGTAATATCCAACACCCGGGAACGCCGCTCCGATGTGCTCCACAGTCACCGTTGTAATTATGGTCAGGACGACCACGGTTTTCGCCAGCCCTGACTGTGTGAGTAGCTCGCTATTGATGTCACTCCTTAGCTCAAGCTGCTGGCCGTTTCTGCTGAGCTCCCGAACTGAACAGTTCGATCATGGCGCGGTTGAACGCCGGGATGGAGGCCCGCGCGCAGCAAAGCGCAGCGGCGAATTCTCAGTTATTGCTCTGCTTCAAAAAATCGGAAGCCAAGAGAAAGCTGACCGCCTTCAGCTTTATCGAAAAGCAACTCAAGCCCTTGCCGCACGAGCTCGGACCTGCTGACGTGTGTTCGTTCGGCCAGCCAGTCTAGCTTTGTCTTTTGCTGTTCATTCAACCAAACATTGATCAGCTTACCTTTCCTCTGCACTGTGCCCCCAAATAATTCTTGACTTAATGTAAGCGATTGTATATACATTTATATACTTAGGCAATTGTGCGTATATTTCCCACAATATTTTGTGGGAGTCTCTTGACAGCCCCAAAATACTGGCCTACCTTTGTAGATGTTCTTGAATTCTTCTGTTGGACCTGTTGACCTCGCGGTCTGGGTGTTTAACTCCGCAGCAAGGCCCTCCCAGCAGCATCGATTCAGCTTTGATATGGGAATTGGCACACAACCCGCGCTCGGCGTGGATGTCGAGCATTTGAAGATGATCCAGGCGGTGATCAGTCGTCTGGCGCAGAATTCAACACAAGCGAAGAATTGGTCCGTCGCCGCAGTTACAGCTATCTTGGCTTTCAACAGTCGTTCCGCCCAGGCCATAACTTGCGCTGTCGCGCTTTTCCCTGCTTTGTGCTTCTGGATACTGGACGCTTATTACCTAAAGCAAGAAAGATTGTTTCGCGTCCTGTATAGCTCCGCTATAGGTGGACAAGTGCCGGCCAACAGTATGGATACTTCACCTTACGAAGAGAGTGTCGCGCCAATCAAGTCCGTCATGTTTGCAATGCCAGTTCTTTTGGTACACGGGATCATTTTTGTTGTTATTGGAATTGTTATTACTGTTTACGCACTTACATAAACGAAGAGGAGTTTGCGATGGCTAGAAAAATATTCTTTAGTTTCCACTATGAGCGTGATGCGTGGCGCGCTGGGCAGGTGCGGAACTGCAACATGTTGCCCTCAGAGGATCAGGTCGGTTTTATCGATGCTGCTGATTGGGAATCAATCAAGAAGCAGGGTTCCGAAGGCATTCAGCGCTGGATTGCGAAGCAACTCAATGGGACATCAGCGACAGGGGTTCTCATCGGCGCAGAAACTGCTGGTCGAGGATGGGTTCAGCACGAAATACTCGAGAGCTGGAATCGCGGCAACGGAATCTTCGGCATCTGGATTCACAATGTGAAAGACATTAACAAGAACACTGATTTTAAAGGAGCAAATCCATTTGACAGCTTTAAACTGCCGGACGGAACACTGCTCTCGACAGTGTGCAAGATGT
>JBARNL010000368.1:0-5162 GCA_049802955.1 Candidatus Angelobacter sp. | reverse complement strand
GAATTAATGTAGGCACGGTCCATCCCCAGCTTACGAGCGATCTCACCGGTCTTGTAATTCCGCTGCAGGAGCGACCGCACTTCCCGCACCAGGTCCCGGTTGGAAGGCGGACGCCGCGCGATATTTTCTACCAAACTCATCAGGTACCGTTCTTCACGGGAGGCCTCGGTTACCAGCGCCGGTATCGTGCTTTGGCCAAGAGCAGCCATGGCCTCCATGCGCCCCTGACCGCATACGAGATCGTAGCGTGTTCCATCAGGTTCAAGCGCTCGCCGGGAGACGGTGATTGGCTTTTTTAGACCCACCGCTTCGATGCTTGAGACGATGGCCTGAAATTTGATCTTGTTGCGGGAGCGCGGGTTCACCACGCGAATCTCCGCAATGGGAATCCATTCAATTTTCTTTTCGTTCACGCAGCCTCCTCAATTCTGACGCGGCGAGCCATACTCTTGAAAACATTCAGATTTTCAAAACGATAGACATCCAGGACAATTCCGTTGGCCGGCGCCAGGCGCAACTGTTCCGCAAAAGCATCCATGCCAGGGAACAGGTAATAGTCCAAAATATCCTGATTGCCCGGCTTGAGACGGGCAGCGATTGTTACGTCCGGGGTGAGTGAGTTGTCTAACCGGATGAGCCAACGGTAATTGCCGGCCGCGGTCTCGCGGCAGCGCGCCAGGACCAGCGAGGCAGTGAATTCCTGGTTGACGGTCAAAAGATCGGTCGCTGGGTTCTGGTCTACTCTCGTTCCGGCGTCGCGCAGCTCGCGAATGACCTCGGTAATCTTCGCTGCATGATATTCTCTTAATTTTCGATTGGCCTCAACATAGCTGAAGTCCCGCAACGGTGTATATCCGATGAGCATGTATGCCTGGATAAGACTTCCAAAGAGGTAACGATAAGAAGTGCTCGAGGGGATATCGTCAGCTTCATCAATCAGAATTCCGGACAGCGTGCCAACACGGGCGAGAAGGGCCTTCAGTCGGTCCAGCAATTGTTCGTTGCTGAGATGAATCGATCGGCTCTGAATCAGGGTCAGCGCCTCGTTAAACTGCTCAGCTGTGATGAGTGGCGTAAATGCATGATCCCGCCGAATCCACATCTCGGGAGGGTTGTTGACGCGTTTGCGCTTAAGCTTGAAGGAACGACGGTTGTAGACATTTCCACCGGCATATTTGGGATTCGTCAAAATTTGATGGACTGTTGCGCGCGTCCAGGGCCGATGGAGATCTGTCAACAATCCTCTCGCATTGAGCAAGGAGGCAATCTCGCGTTCCATTTTGTGCTCCCGCGTGAAGAGATCGTATATCTCTCGGACGACGCGCACCTCATTTTCGGGACCTGGGATAAGAATGATTCGATCCGTCTGGATGCTCTTCTGTTCGCCCCGCGAGAGAACCTCTTTTGGGCTACGGTCACGGTCAACAAGTTGTCGCCGGAGTCCGTAACCCGCTGGACCTCCCTGGCGGAGTCCCAGTTCAATCAGTCGGCATTGGCCGGCAAAGACTTTGACGGAGAGTTCACGGCTGTATTCTCCAGCCATTGTCCGCTTCATAGTCTTCAGGAGTGATGAAGGGAGACTTCCATCATTTTCGAACTGCTCGGCACAGTAATGCACGCGCACATCTGCCCGTTTACAGACATACTCGTAATAGGCGCTTTCGTCGGCATCTTGAAAACGTCCCCAGCGGCTGATGTCATAAACAAGGATGACGCGATAATCGGCTTGCCCGCTCTCGACATCTTTCAGCAATTCCCGCAACCCTCCCCTCCCTGACAGGCTCAGACCACTCTTGCCGGCATCAGAATACGTACGGACGATTTCCATACCGTGCGCCTCGGCGTAGCGCCGAATCACATCAGATTGATTTTCGGTGGAGTACTGCTGATGCTCTGTCGACATGCGCACATATTGCGCTGCTGGAATGAGGCCGGAAGATCTTTCTGCGACTGGCATATGACTGACTGATGGACGCACCAAAATCCGCTTACTGTCGGTTTTAGGATCCTTAACCGAGCAAAGGCCATCATACGAGGCCGCCGCACTGTCAGAGGGACGCCTGGTGCTGATTTAACCTTCAATTAACATTCATAAGGCGGCCCAAAACGGGAAGGGGTCGCCGCTAATCAGTTCTTTCGGGAGCCGATAATTTGCTTTATGTAAGCAGTGGCAGTCAGCAGCGAGAAATAACGCCAACCTCCTAATAGTTGTTGCTTTCATCAGCCAATTGAAGCTATAGACACACCGGGACGCGCCCCGTGTCATAGCACGAACGCGTCCCTAACCAAAAATCACCTGTTTGGAGGCGACAATTTGGCTGCACTCAAGGCTACACGCTCACGCAAGAAACGCTCAAGGCAGTTCACTTATTTCCCCCAAGTTAAAGGCAAGATCGTTGAGAGTGTCGAAATTGATGCTGACCTGAACGCAATCACGATTCTGTTTGAGGACAAAACCGCACTCAGTTTTGATCTTGAGCCTCGACTTACTGTATTCCCTGAGTTGTCGGACTGGAAAACTGGAAACTGGCGGGGAATCAAACGATGGCGAGCGATTCACAGCAAAATATCAATGGTGTCATGGCCATAAATCAGACCCCGCGGAAAGGTGGAGTTTTATTCGGTGGCCTATGCTCCTGGAGGTTCTGTTTTCGCCGCGCTGCGAGATGGATGATTGGGCACAATTCGATAAAATTCACTACGCGCTGGAAACCGACTGCTTGAGTTCAGGGCCTTGAAGATCATTTCACGGGTATCGTCGGGCAGCTTTTCATCCGCTAATAAAACATTTCAGGAATCAAGGGTCTTCAGCCCACCTTCATCCAGACTCGGGCCGACATGCTGGCCGCGCGCGAGCGCCGTTTGCTATATCGCGACAGGAATCATCTTCCAGAATCAGGATAAGGCTGGGCGGATTGCCCCGGGCACAGCATTTGTCCCAGCGGGGTCATCTCAGCGTGGAATTGCATCACCATTTTTCACCGGACCACCACGCTCGCCCTTGCCCATCCAGAATACCTTTCGCTCATGAGTGCTTTATGGACGAACTCAGTGCGCGTGTCAAGGCCGGCCCAGTGGCTTTTCAGGCTATAGCATCTAAGCGACACGCGGATCGTTGCAGTCCTGAAAGCGGCAGCGCAGGCTGCCAAGTGGGAAAGCCGTTCCTCGCCCAAAGCCAATGCCAGCCGAACTGGGACCGTTACCGGGCGCGGCATTGCGTGTGTGGCCTATGAGGGTAACAACGGCTACGCTAAGTTATTGAATATTTGTAGGTCTCCTATTTTTTAGCTCGATGGCTTTGGATCGAGAGCGCTCCCAGGTTGGCCGGCTGGCCTCTGTCGCTGTTTGAGGGGCAGAAGCTCTTTTTTGTAGATTTTTCTGTGTTGTTTGTCTTTTCTACAGCTCTGAAATATCACAAAGGCGTTTTCAGTTTCCGAAAATGGACAGGCAAACTGAACATCTTTTTCATCTACGCGTCTAACAAAGAATGGGCAATAGTAACCGTGGTCATCCTGCGGTCTGTCCCCGCTGAGCTTTTCGGGACGACGTGTCAAGACTGGTATTGGATCGTGTCTTCGTTGAGAGAGGCCGTCAATCGCCTGGGCGCGGGTGGGTTTTGCTTTGTCACTGAACGCCAGCGTCAGTTCCCTTAAGGTTTGAAAACATCCATCAGCCATCGATTGGTTTACGACTTTTTTGTTTTTCCCAAGAGAGTTGCAGAATTGAAAAGTTCCATTCAAGTGGTCCGAATCTGTTGGATATACCGGTAGGAGAACCGCATTGACCAACCCATTCAAGTATTCGTCATTTGGGATTTTGGCGTTTTTCTGATGCCTATCCTGAAGATTTACTCCGTTGCCAGGCACCGGTTTTGGCGCCGCTAGCGGTTTCGCCTTACGAGTTTCTTGGACAATCTGCCAAAGAAAGTGTAGATGCACGCTGATCTTTTCGCTGACCTGTTCAAAGGCCCTAATTTTTAGATTCTTCTGCAATGCCGAAACGCGTTTTTTGATAGCCACCAAGGTGTCAAATTCTTTGCTGTCCGTTTTAGATTCTTGCATTGAAGCACTTGATGATTGGGAACGCGCATTTGCCTCAAGCGAGCCGGCAATGAACAGATCGGGACTATCAATGCGATTCCATAGAGCGCGAACGGCATCGTTGTTTCTAATCCATTGTTTCTGGGAGGCGCTAAGGATTTCCAGTGCGGGTGAAATCGGCAGGTTATCAAACATGCCCCCATCAGAGTAAAGTAGTTGCGGATCGCCCAACCCTGGAAAGATCTGCTCGTCTTTTCGAGGCGCGAAGACGGCCGGAAATGCACTGGAAGCAAGGCAGGCATTCACAAAGTCATAGCTTGGTAACTGCCATTTGTAACGTCCCAGCAGTACAGGTTGCCGGTGAAGCAGATCGGTTGAGGTGCCAAAGATGGCGATCCTCGCCTTTTTGTAGGGCTGGCGGGAATTCATATCGTACCAGGGCGATCCATCTTCCTTTTTTAGCATGGTGCCAAGCAATCTCCGAGCCGTGGGCTCCAGCAGTGAGGCTCCCATGACGGCTTCAGCAATATCCAGCCGGCGCAGTGTCTCTGTCCGAAGCCCTTTGATCAGCCGTCGTGTGGCATCGGTAAAGTGACCGGCGACGAACTGTGCGGCAATTTTTGCAGTATCGCCGTGAGGAATAAGCAGAATATCTGAGATCGCGTCAATCAAGATTGGTGGCGTTCCTGTCACGGCAAACCCCGGATCGGATTTGGTCCCTTCCAAGATCTTCTTTCTTAATTCATAAGGCGCTAAATCAACCATTCTGCTGCGGATTCCCAATTCGCGAGCGGCATTCTTCAAGGTCTTGGTAAAAGCGATCCGCCCATCCATCTCTTGAAACGTTTTGACCACAGCCTCCAAAACTCTCAAAGAGTCGTGATGATCTTGTGCACCAAGAGTTGCTGCTAACGCGCCCCCAACCAGGGTTCCAACAGATGCGCCGACAATTAAGTCTGGCTTGATCTTCACTGCCAGCATCGCATTGATCATGCCCGCATGGAACGGCCCACGGAAAACGCCACCGCTCGCAACAAAGACGATCCTTGGTTCCTCGCTTGTTAGTTGCGGAAATTCCGAAGTAAGATCGTCTCGGTCCTCCCAACTCTCTTTTTCTGCGCG
>JBARNL010000367.1:0-1802 GCA_049802955.1 Candidatus Angelobacter sp. | reverse complement strand
ATGCCTTGAGCCAGTGTGCCGAAGCCGCTGTAATCATCCGAACTGTAAACAACGATGTTTGCGGGATCAGTCTGGTCCACGCCGATTCCGGTGAGGAAAGCAATTGCCGGACTGGGACCGCCCACGGGAGAAAACGTGCCCATAAAGGTGGTGTCGAGAGTTGTATTGTTCATGGTTGCATCCGCAGCCGCTGCATTGCCCAGCCATGCGACGTTATCCGGAATAACCTGTGGCGCTGGCGGCACGGCCGCCGCCTGTTGAAGGGAGAAATATACGTTATTGCCATTGATGGCCGGGTAATACTGGTCGCTCATTAAAGTAACGGCGGTAGCACCCACTGGAGCCGCCGCGAGTACGCCAATAATGTCGGTAGGGGCGGTGCAAATCCCGTGCGGAGGAACCACGCAAGTTGTGTCCGCATTTTTGATAAAAAATGGTGAGTTGCCGTCCGCGCCCCACAGGTCATGGCCAATGAAGGCCAGGCCAGTTGTGAGCTTGCTTACAGTGGCAACCGGCGTAATGAACTGGTCGCAGGTGCCAAAGCCGTTTGCGTCTGCAGTGCCCGGCTGGTTAAAACGCACGATGGTGCCGTTCTTCTTGAAACCAACCCAGAGATCGCCCAGCGGGCTCAGAACTGCTGCGTCAGGAAGGCCGAGCGGGGGATTTGCTGCTGGAAACGGGCAACCCGTAGTTCCGCCGCCGAAGCGCGCGCCAGTGGTATTGCCGCCCATAATAAATATACTGGCGAAATTCAGGGACCCGTGTCCGCCGTCGCCGGTGGCAAGATACCCGATCCGCATGATGCCTTGTGAAGAGCGCTGCTCATCCACAAAATAGAGGTAATTTGTGGGGATCAGAGGATTCGCGGGATCAAGGTAATGCTGCGCGGGATCAAACGCCATGGGGCCGCCGGTAATGGAAGCGCCATTGATCTTGAAAGGACAAGTTTCAAGGTTGATGGCATAAGGTCCGGGCGAATCCAGGTCGGGATCGATGCGGCAAATGCCTGCAGTGGCGTCAGCCACCCACAAGTGGCGTTCCGGAATGCAAGGTGTTTTGTTTTCTACGCAAAAAAACAGTCCGGTGGCTGCATCGATTGGATTCGCCGAACTGATGCCGTTTAGAACAATGCTCCCCAGAGGTGCTGTAACCGCGGTATTGCTGGTATTCTGCGGGTTAGGTACGCCAAGATACTGCACAGTTGTGCTGGCCGGCGTGACGATGGTTTGGGCATTCGCCGTAATCATGGCGAGCATCAGAATTGTTACCAGGCAGAACAAATTGCGCGCTGAGAATGTTTGAACGCAGTTTTTGCCCTGGGCAGATGTAGTCCGTGTGGAGGAGCTCATTTTTTTTCGCCTTTTGTCCCGGAGCTTAGCCCCAGGATCTTCCTTGCTTGAATGTGGCAAGGTTTTCATCCGTACTCAACAAAATGACCGCATCTGCGAGCTACTGCTCGATGCATGCGGATGGTTCGCGATCTTTGCCAAGCCCAGCTTCCCAAACGCCGGAAGAGCGAGCTGTGCCTATAAAACGGGCGAAGATTCGCCAATTAGTTCTCTCAGTTTTAGGCCCTAGGAATTAGACCGACATTGGAGAATAATTAAAGTTTTTAATCTTGGGCCGTCTTCGCAAATTCCCGGCTGTTCCGAGCAAGGGATTGCAGAAACTTTGCGTAGCTCTCCTGCCCAAAGGCCGCCAAATTCTGCGGCAAGTGTTTGCTCGACAATTTGACTGGTTTCGCAGCTCAAAGCGGAGCGCGGTGGATTAGAGCCTGAATAGAACTGCGTTAAAGGCTATAT
>JBARNL010000366.1:0-1611 GCA_049802955.1 Candidatus Angelobacter sp. | reverse complement strand
GTTTCCAAACGACCTGCGTGTCGTATTTAGGACCAGAAGTCTCCAGTGCCGCCGACGTTGCGTTGCCTGTTCCCGCGCCGCCCTTGTGTGAGGCCGAAGCTGCCGGTCTCGCGGCGCTCGCCGTGATGTCGTTCGCTGATTGCGTTCGCGTACTGGCGTCTTCGGGAATTCCGTTCTTTTGATATAGTGCGCGGATTTCTTCCGCCGAGAAGTCGGGTTTGTAACGAAGAGCGCCGTTGGGAACCTTATTGACGTTGGCTGCCGTCGCCACTGGGATGCTCACATATGCCGTCATCCCGGGAAACAGCTTCAGCTCCGAATTATTAAAGTCAACAATTGTGTCGTACGTGACCACATTCTGGACGACGGTCGAGTTCATCCTCACCTGTGACACCGTGCCGGTGAATGTCTCACGTGGGTACGCATCCACCTTGAAGGTCACCTTTTGTCCCGAACGAATTTGGCCCACATCAGATTCATCGGTTTTGGCGTAGACCTGCATCTTGGTGAGATCCTGTGCGATGGTGAACAGGGTGGGTGCTTGGAGTGACGCCGCCACGGTTTGGCCAACGTCAACGTTGCGCGCCACAACGGTTCCATCAATTGGGGCATGAATGGTGGTGTAGTCCAGGTTCGTTTGAGATACCTGCACTGCCGCCTGTTTCTGCTGCACCTGTGCTCGCGCTTGCTGCTCCTGAGCCAGGGCCGCGGAAACCTGCGCTGCCGCGCTCTCAGCGTTTGCCTTTGCGACATCCAGAGATTGCTGGCTGATCACGCCCTGCTTGCTGAGTCCCAGGTTCCTCTCGTAATCCGCTTTGGTTTGCACTTCAGCGGCCCTGGCCTTGGCAGTATTAGCAATGGCGACCGCCAAGTTGGCCCGTGCATTCTCCAGATCGGCCTTTGCCTGCGACAACGCGCCCTCAAACAATGGTGGGTCGATCTGGGCAATGAGCTGCCCTTTTTTGACGTGTGAATTGAAATCCACGTACAGCTTGGAGATAGTGCCGGAGACCTGCGATCCAACCTGCACCGTGGTGACAGCGTTGATGGTGCCAGTAGCTTCCACCACTTGCTTTATCTCGCCAGTTTCTACCTTTGCGGTGTAATACTCAACCGGTGCCTTGCCTCGAAGGTTAAAGGCGGTAAAGATTCCGACACCTGCCAGCAGCAGGAGAACGATCGATACTCTTTTCTTTGTCAACTGCACTTTGAGTTCGTCATGATGAGAGTTTGTCTAATCATACCAATCCTTTTCCCGTTGACGTCGGTTAGCTTCTACATACCAGCAAGTAGGGGATCGTAATGTCGCAGCTTCTGATCATATCCAATGTCCTAACTCGCGAGGTTGCATGCGATTTATCAGGTTTCTGGCCGTAGGACAAAGTAGCTCGAAGAAATAACGAGTTCAGAAATTTTCAGTATCAATCCAGATTCGTCGAGACTTTCCGCATTTCTCCGCAGGTTCTGCTACATATTTCCGCAGGATTCCGCATCACTGAAATGACTATTCCGCACAGAAAGGCGAGACCATCTGAAAAGACTCATTTGTCTTTGATTCACAACGCGTGCGGCGCAGGCTTTTGTGTATAACCCCTTATATCGCAGCAATAT
>JBARNL010000365.1:0-4036 GCA_049802955.1 Candidatus Angelobacter sp. | reverse complement strand
TTATTTGTGACTTCCGGATAAGAAGCGTGGGCCACCATCACGAAAGGAATCTGCGAACGCAATTCGCGATAAGGCAGCAGGTCTTCCGCCCACATCGCTTTCCAGCTTTTCTGTACTACCGGCATCTCATGGTGGCTGTCCAGATTGCCCTCGCCCAAGCCAGGGAAATGCTTGCCGCAACCAAGGACGTTGGAATCTTTCAATCCGCGCAGGAATGCGCGCGCATATGCAATCGTCTCTTGTGGGTCAGCCGATGCCGTGCGGCTGGTCAACACCGGGCGTGATGCTTCAAATCCCAGATCGAAGACGGGAGCAAAATCCGTATTGAAGCCCAGCGCCCGCGCTTCCAGGCCCAGGATTTTTCCGTGCATGCGGAAGAGCTTGCGATTTCCGGTGGCAAAAACCTGCTCCACCGATGGCGCCGGCGCAATTACTTTTTTCAGGCGATCAACGGTGCCGCCTTCCAGATCAACACAGAGGAACATAGGCACAGGCGTCGTGGCCTGTGAGTCGCGCAGCAAACGCCATGTTTGCTTAGGCTCTTCAATGTTGCGCGCGAACAAGATTACGCCACTCGGCTGAAGCGTGCTCAGCGTGGTGCGCAGTTTGCTATCGACGCCCAGCCCGTCATAGCCAAGAATCAGCAACTGGCCAATCTGCTGGCGAAGGTCCTGTGTGGTGGTTTTTGCCATGCCAAGTCGATTATACGAATTTCAATGCCAATGGAGGCCATCGGCAACCAGGTTGATAACAAGATCGGAAACCTTGCTGGCTATAGCTGCTTCTTCAATTCATGCAGCAGATTCAAAGCTTCCAGCGGCGTGAGATTGTTCAGGTCGGCATCGCGCAATCGATCCACAATTTTCTGTGACAGCGGCATGAACATGGTCAACTGCATCTGCGGCTCCGGCTCTCGCGCGCCGGGAGAGAGGTGCGCTGTAGTCTGCTGCTCGGCGCTCTCATGCTCGTGCAGCACTTCGCGGGCGCGGACGACTACTTCCGGCGGCAGTCCCGCCAGCTTGCCGACTTCAATGCCATAGCTACGGTCCGCCGCGCCAGGTTCCACTTTGCGCAGAAAGACGATGCCGCCGGCGTTCTCTTTCACAGATACATGAAAATTCTTCACGCCTTGAAGCCGTTCTAGCTCGGTCAGCTCGTGATAATGCGTGGCAAAGAGAGTCTTCGCACGGCTGGTGGAATGTATGTACTCAACCACCGCCCAAGCGATAGCCAGCCCGTCATAGGTCGAAGTACCGCGACCGATTTCATCCAGCAGGATCAGCGAACGCGGCGTTGCCGTATTCAGGATCGCCGCCGTTTCGGTCATTTCTACCATGAATGTCGAACGCCCCCGGGCCAGATTGTCACTGGCGCCGATGCGAGTGAAGATGCGATCAACCACGGGCAGACGCGCCGAGCGCGCCGGTACGAATCCGCCCATCTGCGCCATCAGGACCGTGAGCGCTGTTTGCCGCAGATAGGTTGATTTGCCGCCCATGTTAGGGCCGGTGATCAATAGAATGCTGTGGCTGGTGGAATTCAGATAGAGATCGTTGGGCACAAAGCGATCATTGCTGCCGGTAAGCTCCAGCTGTTCCAGCACGGGATGGCGTCCGCCAATAATTTCCAATTCGTCTGATTCGGCGGCTGCTTGTTCTCCAGGTGGTTCCGTGGCTTTAGCAGAGAATTGTGGCCGGCAGTAGCCTCGGTTCTGCGCGAGGAATGCCAGCGAAGCCAGCACGTCCACCTCAGCCAGCGCCAAAGAAGTCTGCCGGATGCGCCTTGCTTCGGCGGCAATGGCGGTCCGTAGCTCCGTAAACAAACGCCGTTCGATCTCGACAATCTTCTCCTGCGCGTCCAGGACTTTGGTTTCGTACTCTTTCAACTCCGGCGTGGTGAAGCGCTCGGCGTTGACCAGAGTTTGCTTGCGCTCATAGTCCGGAGGCGCGTGATGCAGGTTGGACTTGCTGATTTCAATGTAGTAGCCAAAAACAGAGTTGAACTTCACCTTGAGCGAATTGATCCCGGTACGCTTGCGTTCGCGCTCTTCAATCTGCGCGATGTATTGCTTGCTGTTGCGGCTCAGATTGCGCAGCTCGTCTAGTTCCTTATCGATGTCCGGCTGAATCACGCCGCCATCGGCCAGCGTGAGCGGGGGCTCCGCGACCACGGTTTTCTCAATGCGCTCGCGCAGATCAGCCATTTCATCCAACAGCGCGTTTAGTTCGCCCAGCCGCGCTGCGGGCAGCCGTCCCAGAGAGATTTTGATTCGCGGGATTCGGTTCAAACTGGCACACAGCGCCAGCACGTCGCGCGGATTCGCCGTTTCCAGCGTTACTCGGCTCAACAGGCGTTCAATGTCGAGCACGCCTTCCAGCGCCCGGCGCAGCTCTTCGCGAACGATGAACTCTTTTACGCCGGCTTCCACCGCGTCCAATCGCAGGCTAATTTCCACCACATTGATTGAAGGCCGCAGCATCCATGATCGCAGCAGGCGCTTGCCCATCGGCGTGAGCGTGGCGTCAAGCGCGCGAAACAGCGTGACCTCACTGCTGGTATTGGCAAAAAGCGGCTCGACTAGCTCCAGGTTGCGGACGGTAACGGCGTCGAGCACCAGATATTCCTGGCGATCATAAAAGCCAATGCGGTCCACGTGCTCCAGCGTGCCGCGTTGCGTGGACCGGACGTAATGCAGAATTGCCCCGGCTGCCGTCGCCGCCGCGGGTCGCCCCTGCAAGCCAAAACCTTCCAGTGACAGCACGCCCAGCTTGTTTTCCAGTAGAGGCACAGCATAGTCAGGGCTGAAGACCCAATCCTCCAGCGGCGTTTCCGTAAATCGCATCGCGCCGCCGGTCTGCTGCAATGCCGCGCCGGTTCTGGACTGATTGCTCTGTGCCTGGCCCGATTGATCTTTGCGCTCAGCCTGAGTTTCCGCGCTGTTCATGGGCGGCTGGTCGAACAATGGCAGGCCGGATGGATAGAGAACTTCGCGCGGACGCAGCTGTTGCAGCTCTTCAACAATACGGCGCTCCGCATCCGGTCCGCGAAATTCGGTGGCGCGAAACTCGCCGGTGGAAAGATCCAGAGCCGCCAGCCCCACCGCGCCGGACGCTCGCGCCAGCGCTGCCAGAAAATTGTTTTCTTCCGAGCCTACGCTTGAATCGATTGCCGTCCCGGGCGTAAGCACCCGCGTGACTTCGCGGCGCACCAGCTTTGTGGCTGCGCTGGGAACCTCCATCTGCTCGCAGATGGCAACTTTGAAACCCTTGCGCAGAAGTTTGGAAAGATAATTTTCCGCCGCGTGATAAGGCACGCCGCACATAGGGATGGCATGGTCTTTTTCTTTGTTGCGTGAAGTCAGCGTAATTTGCAGCTCGCGCGCGGCCAGCACCGCGTCTTCAAAGAAAAGTTCGTAAAAATCTCCCAAGCGGAAAAATAGCAGCGCGTTGGGATGCTGCTTTTTGATCGCGGCATATTGCCGCATCAGCGGAGTGGAGGGCTCTGTCATGGACGAATCAAGGTGCTGGTGAGCGGATTATATAGCGTTCAATTGATTTTGCGGAGTTCCATTCAGAAGATGGATGCGGCAGCCAGATCGGCAAAGCAAGCCAGTGAAATAGTCAATCCCCAAAATAAGAAAGGCGGCCCGAACGCGGCCGCCTGTTCTAATTCAGAAAGATATCGCCTTTAGCTGCGTGGCGGTTTCGATGGCTGAGTTGAAGATCCGGTCCCCATATCGCTCGTTGGCGGAGGATTGCTGGGCACAGTTGAACTTGGCGTGGTGCTGCTGGGTGATGTGCTGCTGGGGCTCGTCGTGCTTCCAGGCATGCACGGATTAGCAACAGTGGCTGAAGTTCCGCTTGGCTGCGAAGCTGAAGCTGTTGTCGTGCTGGATCCAGTGGTAGAGCCGGTCGTGGAACTGCCCATCCCGCTATTCGCAGTCGCTGAAGTATTACCATCTGAAGTATTACCAGTTGAAGGCGTGCTGCTTGCCGTGGTAGTTCCCGTGCTGCCGCTGTTTGAAGGCGTACACGGC
>JBARNL010000364.1:0-2228 GCA_049802955.1 Candidatus Angelobacter sp. | reverse complement strand
TCTCAGGATCGTGCGGATGCGTCGCCATGCAAAAGCCAAAGTCAGAAGGCACGCCGTTTGCGATGTCCTTCCATGAGTTGCCGCCATCGTCGCTGCGATAGAGTCCCCAATGGTTCTGCAAAAACAGCCGCTCCGGCCTGGCGCCGTGTTGCACAACTTTATGCACGCACTGGCCAAATTCTGGATACTTGTCCGGCATGAATTCTGCTCTTACACCGTTGTTCCGCGCCTGCCACGTTGCTCCGCCATCGTCCGTGCGATACGCTCCGGCTGTCGAAATGGCGATCATCATGCGCTTAGAATTGGTTGGGTCAGGAACAATCGTATGCAGGCACAAGCCACCGCCACCGGGCTGCCATTTTTCGCGATGCGGATGATTGAGCAGCCCTTCTACAGGCGACCATGTCTTGCCTGCGTCGTGCGATTCAAACAGCGCGGCAGGTTCCACTCCGCAATAGAGCGTGTCAGGATCGTCATTGCGGCCCGGCGTAATCTGCCAGATATTCTTCAGCGTGAGCTGCGACTCAGGCGGAAATTTTACGGAATAAGCTTCAGGCTCAGTCACCGTCTTGCCATAATCGTCGGACGAGCACAGCACTGTGCCCCACTGAAAGCTCTGCTGCGCCCACCACAGCCGGCGCCGGCCCTGGCGCTGGTCAAAAGCCATGGCATACACCGGCGCTCCTATTGAATACGGGCCGCCAACCTCCCAATTCTTCCGCGCTTTGTTGGAGCGCAGCACAAACGCGCCCTTCATGGTGCCTACCAGAACAATTACGTCGCCGTTTTTAGCCGAGACGTGTTTAACTTTCGGCATGATTCCTCCGTCAGAATTTGCTTCCGCTATTTTATCGGTCGGCCGGGCCTGATTTCCAATTCGATAATCTCGTATGGCCGCTAAGATTGACGGGTATCACGAAAGACAAAATGCTCGATTAGACTAGCCCAAGCAGGAAAAGATCTTGGCCAAGGAGCAGAACATAAGAATTGATCCTCCAGGGGCGACACTCAATTCGACATCAGTTTCTTAATCTCGCGATGGTCGGTTAACAGACCCGCATCAGCCTGCTTGATGGACGCTTTGATGTGCTCAAGCTGCCATTGCTGGAGATTGAGATAACCTTCACCAGCGCGGTCTTGCCGTGGTCGATGTGGCTGGCGGCGCCGAGGATGATGGATTGGTTTCTGTTGATGCGCTCCGCGAAGCAGACCTGATACCGCTGCGTTTGAGCCTGCAGCGCTAGGCACAACTTAGTTAGCACCGCGACTTCCTTCCTCGCTCCAAGGGCCAGACGCAAACTGCTTCGGCTTTAGCTGATGTTCGGAACTAGAGCCAGATTGGTATGCGTCTCGCGCAAGTGGGAGAAAAGTTTTTGTCCAAGTTCTTTCATTTCTGAAGTGGGCACGAATCCCGGGGATGACATCCCGACTTCGTAGCTGACTCGGTCGCGATCGACAATTATGATCCCCTTCGGCTTACGATAGTAGGCCAACGAAGCTCCCATCAAAGCAGGCATGTTTTTCGACAATAATTCTCCGCGATCTATATTTCTTGACGCACCAAAGACATAAATCCACTCGGGTCTGGAATCTAGGCGCGCCGTCTTGAAGACAAAACCCTGTCCGCCAACACGCTGGCTCGTCTCGGCGAAAGCTCGACCTAATTCTGCACGCTCACGCAAACGAAGAACTGCCAGAACATTCTGGATCGTCAGATAATTCCGTCTTTTTTCTGGGGGATCAAATAGCCTAAGGATTTCAGGAGACAGTCCGGAGTCCCAATCTGCGTGTCGAGAGGCAAGTTCATTCGCAACGTGCTCGAGAAGGCCGCTGTAATGGTCCGACTCAGCCTTGGTTGCAAGGATTTCTTGTAGCCGATGTTGCTGAGCTGCAACAGCTATTTGAGCGTTGTGGACGCCCAAGCACCCCGAGAACGAGCCTCCATTAGCAGATAAAATTCAAACAGCTGCCTTTCAGCCCCAATGATCCGCAGATCGGACATCGGCAGGGCTCGCCTCGCTTCCAAATACTCTAAGCACTCCGGAAGCGTTCTCAACTGAAGGCTCAGGTTCAAAAAGTCATTTAACGACAGATAGCTGATTGGGCAGCCATTGAACTCTAATGGCAGTTCAGATGCTTCCGACTCAAGCTCGACACGTTGGAGAACCTCAAGAATCACTATCCCATGCACGATGGGGGGTAATCCGTTGGGCAGTTCGACCTTGCCC
>JBARNL010000363.1:0-3279 GCA_049802955.1 Candidatus Angelobacter sp. | reverse complement strand
GAGCACCATTTTGTTTCCTGTCCTGAGGCTGTTTCCGGAAAATGAGGTGAGCGGAGACCATGTGATCGGCAAAACCGATTGCCGCCGTTGGACAAACTCTTCCCTGCTCTCGTATAAAGTTAGGTTTCTCTTGTAAGGAGTCTCCATGCCTCGTGCTGCCCGCCTGTTTGCAACCGCAATGTGTTGTGCCGCGATTACCGGCCTTTCTTTTTCACAACCAGCTTTATCATCAGCTTTGTCACAACCAGTTCAAGCGCAAGCAAATCAAGGGCAAAAGCGCTCGATCACAGAGAAAGACATCTTCCAATTCAACTGGATCGGCGACCCGCAAATATCACCGGACGGTTCGCGCGTGGCTTTTGTGAAAGTCACCGTGGACGAGAAGAAGACAGGTTATGACACGTCAATCTGGAGCGTGAGCACGCGCGGCGACGAACAGCCGCGCCGCATGACTGACGGCAAGCATGATTCTTCTCCCCGCTGGTCGCCGGATGGAAAGTGGCTGGTATTTGTGCGCACGCCTGAAGCCCGCGCGCCTGAATCTGCCGGTCCTCCTGCTGGCGGCTCTGGCGGAGCCGGAGCGCCGGGGCGCGGACAGTCCCCGCAGCTCTATCTGCTGACGGTGAGCGGAGGCGGCGAATCATGGAAGATCACTGGCCTGCCACGCGGCGCGGGTGGTCCGGTGTGGTCGCCTGATAGCAAAATGATTGCTTTCACGAGTGATACGTCGCTGGAAGATCTGGCCAGGCAGCGCAAGAAGGATAAAGACACGGATAAGGATAGAGATAGAAAAGACAAACAGGATAGCAAACCGGAAGCCGGTCCCGCCACGGCCAAGTCCGCCGATTCCTCTGACGCCGAGCATGAGAGCGACGTTCGCGTGATCACGCGCTCGGTCTATCGCATTAATGGCGCCGGCTATCTGGACTTCAAGCATCCGCAGCATATATGGATGATCGCCACGCCGCAAAGTTCTGAGGACGACGTGAAGCCGAAACAGCTCACCACCGGCAAATATGAGGAAGAAGGCATCATGTGGTCGCCGGACTCGAACAAAATTTACTACACCACCACGCAGGTGGACGATCCTTCTTACGTGCAGCCTCATGCCAATGTCTATTCCGTGGCAGCGGCGGGCGGAGCGCCGGCAAAGATCGCCACCATTAATATGGCGCCGCGCGAGATGTCTCTCAGTCCGGACGGCAAGCGCCTGGCATTCTGCTCTTCCATTAATGAGCCGGTGCAGTCTTACACCGAGCCCGATCTATGGGTAATGGACCTGGCCGCTGAAGCCAAGCCGCGCAACCTGACCGCGAATTACGATTTTGACGTTTGCAGCGGCGTAGGCGGCGATCAGGGCACGCCACGCGCCGGAGGCCCGGACCACGTTGTGTGGACAGCCGACGGCAACAGCCTGATAGTGACTACGGCGCGCGAAGGCCGCGCCAATCTGATTGCGGTCGAGGTGGCCTCCGGAAAGATCACCGAGCTCACGACCGGGAAGCAAGCGGTGGAGAGGTTCCGGGCCACGAACGATGCTAAGACCTTGGTCGTGCTGATCTCAACACCGACGAACATCGGCGATTTGTTTGTGGTGAATCACGGCTCGACCGCCCCGCCCCGCCAGATCACTCACATCAATGACAAGCTTTTCTCCCAGCTCAACCTGACCGCGCCGGAGGAGATCTGGTACACCAGCTTTGACGGCAAGAAGATTCATGCATGGATACAGAAGCCGCCGGACTTTGATCCATCGAAAAAATATCCGCTGATCCTGAATATTCATGGCGGCCCGCACGCGGCTTACGGCTTCGTCTTTGACCATGAATTTCAATGGATGGCCGCCAAGGGCTATGTGGTTCTCTATGCTAACCCGCGCGGCAGCACGTCATACGGGCAGCAGTTCGGCAACATTATTCAGTATCGCTACCCGGGCGATGATTTCCGCGACCTGATGATCGGCGTGGACGAAGTGCTGAAGCGCGGCTACATCGATCCGAAAAAACTTGGCGTCACTGGCGGCAGCGGCGGTGGCCTGCTGACGGACTGGGTAGTGGGCCACACAGACCGTTTTGCGGCAGCCGTGGCGCAGCGCGATATCGCCAGTTGGGCCGCGTGGTGGTACGCCGCAGACTTCACCTTGTTCCAGCCATCGTGGTTCAAAGCGCCGCCATTCCAGGACCCGCAGGATTACGTGAACCGCTCACCCATTACATACATTGAGAAAGTGCATACGCCGCTGATGCTGGTGCTGGGTGAAGCCGACTTTCGCACGCCGCCCGCAACCGGCGGAGAAGAAATGTTCCGCGCGCTCAAATTCCTGAAGCGCCCCGTCATCATGGTGCGCTTCCCTGGCGAATCGCACGAGCTTTCACGCTCAGGACAGCCCTGGCATCGCGTGGAGCGGCTTGAGCATATCGTCGGCTGGTTCGATAAATATCTTCAGGGGTTGCCGAAGCCCGAGTATGACGACGTAACCACGGGCGAAGTCAGCATGAAGCCTGCCGATCTGCCCGGCAAACACAACCCAAATAAGCCTGCGGAGCCAACGCCGCCAAAACAGTAGTTTGCTGGAAAAAAATCCGGGAAGTCTCTGCCGAGGCTTCCCGAATTTTGTGAGGTCATTTTAAGGGATCACCGCATAAGAGATCGCCGGGCTCAGGCGCTTTTTGCCTGGAAGCCCTGCTGAACGCCCTTGGTAAGCTGGCCAACTGCTTCTTGCGTCAGTTTCTGCGCTACCGCGATCAATTCGCCGCTGAGTTCTTTATTCACGCTGGCAGCTTGCGCCAGTGAATTGGCTGCGGCAAGCACCGCCTGCGCGCGACCGAACTGTGTTTCCGGATTAAAGGGTGGAATCGGGATGAATTTTCCATTCAGAATCATGTACCCGCCTCCGTCGCCTCCGCCAAAAAGAACTACGATTTCCTGCATAAGACACACTCCTGACTACCTTGACGTTTGATGGCCGAAAAAAAAGATTAACCGGCCCAGCAATGTAGTGCATGAGGTAAGCGTTGCGTTACAGATTTCGAAGCCTTTTATTTGTTGGCGTGCTTCATGCGCTATTGCGTTGCATGACCCTGGACCGCAAAGCCCGTAACGGACACTCAGGCCGCTTTCGCGAAGGCGATCCACTCTAAATTTCAGAGCTGTTATTTGCAGCGGCTGTTTTCAGTTTCGAATTGAGGTACCGATCTTGAAATTTTCTCTGCGCAAAACAAAAGGACCAGACGTTCTTGAGCGCCATGGCCTTACCACTCGTGACCAGTTGTATTCTGC
>JBARNL010000362.1:0-6358 GCA_049802955.1 Candidatus Angelobacter sp. | reverse complement strand
ACGACCGCTTTGGCCACCTTGAAGGCAATCGGATACTGCGGCACTTTTCTGAAACGTTGCAAGGCTCCTGCCGGGAATATGACTATGTTGCCCGGATGGGGGGAGATGAATTCGTGATTGTAGCCCCCGGGTTGAGCGCGTCGGCTGCGGAAGCGCGGGGCATCTGCCTGAGTGAACTGGCGGGCAATGCCGGCCGTGAAATCTGTGGCGTGGAATGGCTCTCATTGAGCGTGGGGTGCGCCATTTATCCGGAAGACGGAGTGGACGCCGAGAAACTGCTGGCGGAAGCGGACCGCCGCATGTACATACAGAAGCAGGAGCACCACAAAATTTTAAAAGTATTTGCAGCATTAACGGACGGGAAGCGCCCTGCTGCTGTCCGTGACGCGGTGGCTGGATAAAATGCTGCGCTTCTGGAGTGGGGCCGGACTTCGGCTTGTGGCAGTCATGCTGATGGCAAGTTTTATGGGCGCCATGCTCATGCGCATTGCACCCGGCTTTTCTTCTGACGACCAGGAACTCAATTCCGGTCTTTCAGCACAAAGCATTCAGGCGATTCGGCGCGCGCATCTCATAGATGCAGACATCCCTCATTTTTATGCCCAATACCTCGCGTCGCTTGTTCGCGGCGATCTCGGCACTTCGCGTTCACTTAATCAGCCGGTGAAACAACTTTTGCGTGAGCGGCTGCCGGTAACGCTGGTTAACCTGGCATTTGCTCTGGCCATGGGATGGTTGCTGGGATTGGCGTTGGCTATCGGCACGGAGTTGTGGGATATTCCGGCACTGAATTTCTTTGCCAATGCAATGAGCGGAACTTTTATTTCCATACCTGCCGCCGCGCTGGCACTGGTGTTCCTGCTGTTGCGCTGGCCCGCGGCATTTGCGGCCGCATTGCTGGTGTTCCCCAAAATCTTTCGCTACGCGCAAAACCTGTTACAACAAAGCAGCGAGATGCCGCATGTGCTTACGGCGCGCGCCAAAGGAGCGGGGCCAATGCGAGTGTTGGCGTGGCACGTGGCGCCGATTGCGCTTCCACAGATGATTGCGCTGGTAGGCGTCTCTATCAGTATTGGAATTGGCGTGCTGCTGCCGATTGAAGTTGTGAGCGACGTTGCCGGGATTGGGCAGCTCGCGTGGCAAGCAGCGCAAGCACGCGATTTGCCGTTGTTGGTGAACCTGACGATGGTGGTTACATTTGTGACCGTCTGCGCCACATTGATTTCAGATGCGGCCCAGCGCGGCTTGAGCCGGAGCGCCGCATGAAACCAGTGCGTCTGGCAGCAATTGCGGTGCTGGCGCTCACGGCGTTCACCGTCTTTGGGGCCCATTACCTGGCTCCGGCTGGCTACGAGCAGCAATTTCGTGAGATGCCGCAGGCGCCTCCATCCGCGCATCACTTATTGGGGACTGACGATCTGGGGCGGGACCGTTGGGCCAGGTTGCTCTATGGCATGCGGGTTTCTTTAACGCTTGCCCCATTGGCGGCTCTCTTCACGACTGTGCTCGCCGGCCTGGTTGGTGGAATAGCGGGCTACTTCGGTGGATGGACAGAACGATGCTGCAAATTGCTGATTGATCTTTTTCTGTCAGTACCATGGTTATTTTTGCTTATTACGGTTCGAGCGGTGCTGCCATTGAATGTTTCACCCGAAGCGTCGGTCATGGTGACATTCGCTCTGCTCGGTCTCCTGGGATGGGCAGCCTCAGCGCGCGTGATCTGCGCCGGCGCCAAGGACCTGATGAGATCAGAATTTATATGGATGGCGAGGGCCTCCGGCTTTTCCGGATTCAAACTGGTCCGGCTCCATCTGCTGCCGAACCTTCGCGGCGCATTGCTGGCGCAGTTCTGGATTTCCATTCCCGTTTTCATCATCGCTGAAGCTAATCTGGGCGCTTTGGGGCTGGGTGTGGCCGAGCCACTACCATCCCTGGGCAGCCTGCTGCGTGAACTTCAGGATTCGGTCATGGTACGTCCGGAACCTTGGCGGTTGCTGCCTCTTGCGGTACTTATAGTGGTAATCAGCTCGTTCCAGGTACTGCTTAACAAACAGGAGGTACGCTCGTGAAGCGCATTTATTTAGTTCTCGCCATATGCGTGATGGGCTTTTTTTCCGCGTTTGCCCAGAACGGGGGAGAACTGCGCTTCTGCCTGCGTTCCGAGCCCAAGACATTTAATCCATTGCTGGTAGAGGACGAAGCATCGGAAACCATCCGTTATTTGACCGGCGGCGTGCTGGTGCGGGTGAATCGGATAACGCTCAAAGCCGAACCCGATCTTGCGACTTCATGGAAGGTTTCAGAAGGCGGCAAGCGCATTCGTTTCAAACTGCGCCAGGGGCTGAAGTACTCTGATGGCACTCCGTTTTCAGCCGAAGACGTCGCTTACACCATGCAGCAGTTGATGGATCCAGCACTGCACTCCAGCACAGGCGACGCGTTCCGCTCGGCTGACGGCAAGCTGGACACACAGGTGATTTCAGCGAACGAGATTGAGATTAATTTTCCCGCGCCGGTGGCAAACCTGGTGAACCTTTTTGATACGGTGGCAATCCTTTCGGCAAAATCACCCCAAAAAGAAATGGCCGTTTTGGGACCATTTTACATTTCAGAGCGCAAAGCAGGATCGTATCTACTGCTGAAACGGAACCCTTATTACTGGAAGAAGGATGCGGCAGGGAAGCAGCTTCCATACCTCGACTCAATCCGGCTGGATATTGAGCAGAACCCGGAGATTGAAGCCATGCGGTATAAGCGAGGCGAAGTCCACTTGATCAATACGGTTTCGCCGGCGATCTTTGAAAAGCTTTCCGCCGACAGCGCTTCCGTTCGCGATGCCGGCGCTTCCACGGATACGGAACAGCTCTGGTTCAACCAGGTTCCGGGCGCACCACTTCCTGCCTACAAGAAAGCATGGTTTACTTCCACAAATTTTCGTCGAGCTATTTCTGAAGCGATCAATCGCAATGATTTGGCGCGAATTGTTTATCGCGGACACGCTGTGCCTGCCATCGGGATCATCTCGCCCAGCAACAAGTTCTGGTTCAATACCAGCCTGGCGCCCCATCCTTATGACACGTCAAGCGCATTGCGCAGGCTGCAACAGGATGGTTTTCAACTGCTAGGCGATACCCTGAAAGATAAGGCTGGCAATCCCGTGGAATTCTCCATTGCCACTAACGCGGGCAACCGTGCGCGTGAAAGCATGGCCACGATGATCCAGCAAGACCTGAAGAAAATTGGGATCAAGGTGAACGTTGTCACGCTGGATTTCAACTCGCTTCTGGAGCGCATGACGCAATCATATAACTATGAGGCGTGCCTGCTGGGCTTCCAGAACGTAGAACTGGATCCAAATTCACAGATGGCTGTGTGGCTGAGCTCAGCCGACAACCATCAATGGAATCCGAACCAGAAGTCGCCCGCAACAGCATGGGAAGCGGAGATCGATAAGCTCATGCGCGCTCAAGCGGCTTCCGGCGACGAGCAGAAGCGCAAAAAATATTGGGACCGCGTCCAGCAGATTGCCTGGGAGCAGGAACCTTTCATCTATCTGATCAACAAAGACGCGCTGGTGGCGATTGCGCCATCGGTAAAGAATGCCGAGCCGAGCGTATTCCGTCCGCAAGTATTCTGGAACGCAGATATGCTGGCGCTGGCCCACTAAGGAATATATGGACCTTCTTTCCATCAGGCTAACGATCAGCTATAAGGACAAACCACCCGTCCTCGACGATCTGCGTCTGGATCTGCACCCGGGCGAGGTCCTGGGGCTGGTGGGACATAGCGGATGCGGAAAAAGTTCTTTGGCGCTGGCAATCCTTGGTCTGCTGAACCTTAAGGGCGGCAAGGCCTCCGGTTCCATTCGATGGGATGGCCGGGAGTTATTGGCCCTGAAAGAAAAAGAGTGGCGCAAACTACGAGGCAAAGTAATCTCATTTGTGCCGCAAAGCCCCATGTCCGCGTTGAATCCGGCACTGCGGCTGAGTACGCAGATGCAAGAGGCATGGAAGCTACATGGCCAGGGCGGCAGCGACCACATGGAAGAATCGGTTTTTCAAGCGCTGCGGGACGTGGGCCTGCCTGCGACGGAAGAGTTCTTGCGGCGCTATCCTTCAGAGATCAGCGTTGGCCAGGCGCAACGTGTTTTGATTGGTATGGCCATTATGCACCGGCCCGCTCTGTTGATTGCCGATGAACCCACCAGCGCGCTTGATGCCGTTACCCAGGCGGAGATCCTGGCCCTGTTTGGCGAACTGAACCGTAAGCTGGGAATGAGCATGTTGTTCATCTCTCACGATCTGGTATCTGCTTATGGGCTTTGCCATCGCATTGCGTTGATCAATGCGGGCAAAATCGTGGAATGCAATACTCCGCATGCGATCTTCTTCAGCCCTCAGCATGCTTTCACGCGGAAGCTGATTGCCGCGCTGCCAACCATCCCGACCGCGACTGAAATCGAACATGCGCTCCGCTTTGAATCCCTTTAGAGCAGGTTGCCGCAGCGGCCTAGCCTATTGTCGCAGCCATGCGGAAGTCAAAGTTTAGCCACCTTAGAACAGGAAGGGAGACGTTCTCTGCTTTGAACTGGAAGAATGAATATCGCTGGATGAGCGGAAAAGGATTAAGCTGCTTTCCCAGCCGCTTAAGCGGAATGCCTCTGCGAAAAGTTGCCGGAGAGAATCCGGTCGCCATATAAAGAAAAAGGAGGCGGCGCGGGAATCGGCCTGGCAACCGCCAGCCCCATAACGCCGGTGGAAGTTGCGCTCCAAATGAGCATGACGGCGAAGAGCGTAGCGGCGATGTTTGGGATGAGCTAGTACATGACGCGCCTGTCTGGCCAGCGTTTTTATTGCCGTCCGTGGCGTGATGTGCCTTCCGTGCGCGGCCTGGCGGGCGATACTTCTTACGGTCCGGCGAGCGATGGCCGGACCGGTCTTTAATAGATGACGGGTTTGTGGAGTCCGGTAGAGCGTTTTCGCCACTTTCCCGATTCCCCTGGTGAGCTGCGGAGTAGCTTTCGTTACGGCGCGAGCGATCTTAGGCAAAGCTTTCCGTGCCAACGGCGCGAGTGCTCTGGCCGCCACTGGAAGCAATTTGCTGGCAGCCATCCCTATCAACGGAAGAAACTGCTCCGCCGCTTCCTCTTCCGATTCCGCTTCGAACGCCAGTTCTCCGAGGTGTTCCATCATGGCATCGGGATAAATCTTGCGGACGGGGCTGATCTCATCTTCCGCTTCGGCCTGATAGGCACTTTCATCCTCATCCTCAGCCAGGTCGTGGCTTACGCCCAGTCGCGCACCTTGCGCTGCAGTACCAAATCGCTGCGATGCGCCGGCCATGGGATACGCGGGTACCTGCCAGCCTTTTACGCGCAAGCGGTCCGCCAGATCGTAGAGAGTAAAAGGATGATCTTGCCCTTTCTTCAGCGTCCACGTGCATTCGGAAATTCCACCGCGACCGTTCGCGACCGTTATAGACAAGCTCAAACGCTTCGAGCTTTTTGATTTCGTCGGCGAACCACGCGCCCTGCGAAAAACGTGCATGGAATCGCAAGTCTTAGTAAGCTATTAAGGACATGGCTGCGGAAAACTCATTCGACATCGTTAGCAAAGTGGACCTACAGGAGGTCTCCAACGCGATTCAGAACGCGTTGAAGGAGATCCACACGCGGTTTGACCTGAAAGATTCAAAGTCTGACATTCAGTTTGAGGGCAAAGAGGCGCTGGTGCTTTCTTCCGCCGATGAGTACAAGCTAAAGGCCGTGACGGACATTTTGCAGAGCAAGCTGGTGAAGCGCGGCGTACCGATCAAGGCGCTGAGTTATGGCGTGGTGGAGCCGGCGGCGGGCTCAAGCGTGCGGCAGAAGATCACGATGCAGCAGGGAATCCCGATTGAGAAAGCGCGCGAAATAGTGAAGCTGATCAAGGATTCAAAAAAGAAAGTCCAGGCTTCCATCCAGGGCGATACGGTGCGAGTGAGCGGCAAAGACCGCGATGCCTTGCAGGAAATTATTGCGCTGCTGCGCGGTCATGATTTTGGCATTGATATGCAGTTCACGAATTACAGGAATTAGAGCTTAAACACAAAGGACACGAAGGAAGACAAAGGTAGTTGAGAAGCATTGCGGATACACAGGAAAGTTTTGACGATTTTAGCTGTAGCGAATAGTTAACAGTGCCTAAAAAGGACCCTTTGAGTTCACCGGCCACAACCACTGCCAAAGAAGTTTTCGAGCTGTTGCGTGACGATCTGGCCGCGATTGAGCGCGAGTTTGGACGCGACACGGTGTCGAGCGTGCGCGCCATCACCGATATTGGCGAGCACCTGCGCGCGGGTGGAGGCAAGCGGATAAGGC
>JBARNL010000361.1:0-4079 GCA_049802955.1 Candidatus Angelobacter sp. | reverse complement strand
CAATCCCTGTGGATAACACAAAACTTATTCAGAGTCTCCTTAGGATTACACGACCCTGATATGGATACGGTCTCAGGAGTGGGAAGAACCAAGGAGTAGCATCGGACGCCGCTGACGTAATATTTCTCCTAATGTTCCTTTGCGTCCTCTGTACCCTTTTGCGGTAAAAAATATTCCCAAAAACCAAAAAGGAGAGGCAGGTTCTCCTCTCCTTTGTCAGCTCGCCGGGCGGGAGGCTTGCGCGCCCAACGCCGGCTATAAAGTGCTGCGCAATAGTTAATTCAAACGCCCAACTATTTCAAGCAATTGGGAGCGCAGCAATAAACTTAGTACAGGTGGAATCCCACCTCAATATTCATCGCAACCGCTACTGGCGTGCCGTTTTTCTTGCCCGGCTCAAACAGCCAGCTTTTCACCCGTTCCACGGCTTTCTGATCCAGCCCCATTCCCAGGCTGTGTACAACCCTGATGTTGCGCGGCCGGCCATCCGGGCCAATCACCGCAGCCAGAACCACTGTGCCTTCATACTTGGCTCGGCGGGCTTCTTCAGAAAATTCCGGATCAGGCGTGAACTTAGCTACCGGCGCCGTTACTCCGATATCGCCAAGCTTGTAAGTACCGCCGCCAAAACCTCCGCCCTGTCCTGGACCATGTCCCGGGCCAGCGCCGGAGCCGATGCCGTTATTGGTGCCAGACCCTATGCCGCCGCCCGTGCCGCTTCCGTTGGAAGCCGGGCCAGTCACGCGGGCTGACATGGGATTTCCCAGATTCGGCATGTTGGGATTGTCCGGAAGTTTCACGTTCGCCGGCGCAACCACGGTAGCTTCAACCGCGAGCTTTGGTTTGGTATTCAGGATCTCCACCGTTGGAGGCGCGATCTGCTCTGGCGCTACCTTGGGCAGGTGTCCTTTGCTTTCAAAAAGCTTTGAAGCATTGCCGCCACCGCCGCCGCCCGCCAGGGCTTTGGGGGCTTCAACCGGCTTCATCACGGGCTGATAATCGGTAAGAGGTGGAGCAATCAGCGTGACGTGCTCTTCCGGCTTCGTTACAGCGGGGGAGTGTCCGCCCCAGATGGAAACGGCTATCAGGGCGGCAATCGCAAACGCATGCAAAGTCAGCGACCCTGAAGTCGCTTTCTTGGGGCGGGCAGTACTCCAGATTTCGCCCACGTTCACAGGACGTGAAGTGATCCGCAGAGGCGGTAATTTCTCTGGGAATATCGCTTCCTTGACGTTCAGAAAAAGAGACGTCAGCATCGACTGATGCATCTGCGGAAGGCCGTTGAGCTTGGGAACATCCTTACCGAAGAACTGATTGGGAACGATTACGTGATTCGCCATTGGTCCGACCCGAGAAACCTTTTCATTACCGGATTCATGTGATCTGCTTACACTCATACAAGATGAGGGATTCGATGCCAGAGTTGCATTTCTCAGGTGAAGTTTCTGTGCCTCATCTTCGCCCGGATGCTGCTTCGCCATCGCAGAGGAATTATTTTGGAGCGATTCTCTGTCCTCGTGTTCCCTCATATTCAAAGTGGGCGCGTATTTCATTAGATTCATATTGTGCCTCACGCTTTGTAAAGAATCGGTAAGTTAGATTGAAACTTTCATAACGTAAGGGCCAAATCAGCATTGGTCTTTCGCGTCCTCAAGCAACCCATTACTCTGACTGTTTATAATGAGGAATTAACCCATTCGGAGTAAAAATGCGGCCGCCGCTTGAACTCAAGAAGACCCTGAATCTTCCTAAAACCGACTTCTCCATGAAGGCGAACCTGCCTCAGAACGAGCCCAAATGGCTTGAGCGCTGGGAGAAGATGGAGATTTACCGGAAGATCCGCGAGTCTCGCCGGGGCGCACCCAGTTACGTCCTGCATGACGGGCCTCCGTACGCCAATGGCGCCATCCATGAAGGCCATGCTCTCAATAAATGCCTGAAGGATTTTGTGGTGAAGTCCAAGACCATGGCAGGCTTTGATTCACCCTACGTTCCCGGCTGGGATTGCCACGGGCTGCCCATTGAAATCAAAGTGGATGAGAAGCTTGGCCGCAAGAAACTGGAGATACCCGCCATCGCCGTGCGCCGCGAGTGCCGTGCCTATGCGGAAAAATTCCTTAACATCCAGCGCGAGCAGTTCAAGCGGCTTGGCATACTCGGACGCTGGGACCGGCCATATTCCACCATGACGCCGCAGTACGAATCGGTAATCGTGCGCCAGCTTTTTGACTTCATGGAAAATGGCGCGGTCTATAAAGGCCTGCGACCGGTGTATTGGTGCATCCATGATAAAACCGCGCTGGCGGAAGCCGAGATTGAATATTCCAACCACACCAGCCCCAGCGTCTGGGTGAAGTACCGGCTCACCAGCGATCCCGCAAACATCGATCCGGCGCTGGCCGGCAAAAAAGTCTCAACCATCATCTGGACCACCACTCCCTGGACGCTTCCCGCTTCCATGGCCGTGGCGTTTCATCCCGATCTGGAATATGTGGCGCTAGAACATAACGGCGAACTGTACATAGTCGCCGATGCTCTGGCCAAAGCGACTATCGATGCCTGCAAGCTGGCAGGTGCGTCCAGCGTTGCGCGTTTTGCCGGCCGTCAATTGGAGTACGCGACCTTCGCCCATCCATTTCTCGATCGCTCAATCCTCGGCGTGCTGGCAAACTACGTGACTACGGAACAAGGCACAGGCGCGGTGCATACTGCGCCATCACACGGGGCGGACGACTTCTACACCGGCACAAAGTACAAGCTTGACCAGCGGACCAACGTGGATGAAGCCGGCCATCTCCAAAACGGTCTGGCGGAATATGAAGGCAAGACGGTTTTTCAAGCCAACGCGCCGATCGTCGAACTGCTGAAGTCGCGCGGCGTCTTGATGGCGGAAGCCAAAATCGACCATTCGTATCCGCATTGCTGGCGCTGTCACAATCCCGTCATTTTCCGCGCCACGGAGCAGTGGTTCATCTCCATGGAAGCGCCCGTTGACGGCAGCACCTTGCGTCAGCGCTCGCTGGATGAGATCAAGAAAGTAAAGTGGATTCCGGCGTGGGGGGAAGAGCGCATCAGCAACATGATCGCCACCCGCCCGGACTGGTGCATCTCTCGCCAGCGCGTCTGGGGAGTTCCTATCGCCGTGTTTTTTTGCGAAGGCTGCGGCAAGCTGCTGGAATCAAAAGAATCGCACAGCGCAGTGGTGGATCTTTTTGCGCGAGAAGGCGCTGACGCCTGGTATTTGAAGGAAGCCAAAAACATTCTGCCTGCTGGTACCAAATGCCCCGGCTGCGGCGGCACGGGTTTCCGCAAAGAGACTGACATTATCGACGTATGGTTTGAGTCGGGTTCAAGCCAGGCCGCCGTGCTGGGCCATGAGCCTGATCTGCCCTGGCCTGCCGACCTTTATCTTGAAGGCGGCGACCAGTATCGCGGCTGGTTTCACTCTTCCCTGCTCGTCGCCGTAGGCACGCGTGGGCACGCGCCGTACCGCGCTGTAGCCACTAATGGCTGGACCCTCGACCCTCAAGGCAGAGCTACTTCCAAGTCTCTTGGCAATGGAATTGACCCGGTGGAAATCGCCAAGAAGCTGGGCGGCGAGATCATTCGTCTGTGGGTCGCCTCCGTTGATTTTCAGGAAGACGTTACTGTCTCAGAAGATCTGATGAAGCAGGTTGCGGAAAATTATCGCAAGGTCCGCAACACATTCAAGTATCTGCTGAGCAATCTGCCGGACTTTGATCCCGTGCAGCATGCGGTCAAGTTTGACGACCTTCAGGCCCTCGACAAATATTGGCTGCTGCGCACGGCCGAATTGGCTGATCGCGTGCGCGGATACTATGAGAGCTTTGAGTTTCACCGCATCTATCACCTTGTGAATGAGTTTGCCGTGGACCTGAGCACCGGCTTTATCGATGTGGTCAAGGACCGCCTGTACACCTCTGCGCCGAACTCGCACGGTCGACGTTCAGCCCAGACCGCGACCTGGCGCATTGCGGAAGCCCTGGTGCGTCTGCTGGCTCCTATCATGAGCTTTACGGCCGATGAAATCTGGTCATTACTGCCCGCCGTTGCCGGCC
>JBARNL010000360.1:0-1950 GCA_049802955.1 Candidatus Angelobacter sp. | reverse complement strand
CTTCAAAGTACGTGCTTTTGCCATACCGGGCACGCAGATCAAAGCGATTGATTAAGCGGTCCTGGACCGTGCGGCTCTTCAGGACCTCAACGTAAAATGCGCCGGGAGTTTTGGCCCCAAGCAAGCTGGCGGCGTCAAGGCCGAACCCCATACTTGCGTTGTCATTGCCAAGGGCCTTGCTCAGCAGGCCCATCATGGAACTGCTGCCGCTGCTACTGGAGTTTTCACCGGGAACAAATCTCACGGCGGACCTGTAATGCGATGGAACCAGAAAAGCCAGAATGGTCGAGGCGATAAGCGTTTTCCATGTTACGCCCCACAGGAACCGGCGCGACCGCCAAAGCACCCAGAGTTTTTCTCCTTTCCGCTCGTCAGGATCCGGCGCAGGTGAGTATCGCTTCTCCAGTTCCGGATGGATGGAGGGTGCGTAAATGGGTACGGTGGCCTGGCCCCTAGCTTCCATGTTTGAATCTCCAATGGGGCCAATATGTTAATTGAAATGAAGCTGTGAAATCATTCTGTTTTTTGCCAGCGCTCAATAATGGAAAGTTCCAATACTCATACTGCAGAAAGCTTGAAAGCGAGAGTTTGGGATTCAAGGCCCATTCTGACTTGAAATATATGTCCCTGAGATTTCCTCCCTGAAGAAACATGCTGTCGGCAATTTCACTGCGATAGCCGAACTGGACCGTTTTGTCGGAAGCGACCCAGTAGGTGCTGCTGGCGCGCAAAGAGATTCCCTGGCGGCCCACGGTAGCATCGCCGATGATATTGCCTTTATTGGTATAGCCGTCCAGGTAACGGTCATTCCAGTAAAAAAATCCTCCCTCGGGCGTTTGAATCAGTCCCGGGAGATTGGTGTAAGAGGCTTCAACGCGCATATCCAGGTGAGGCACCCCGGGCACCTGGGAGAGATATAGTCCGGGAGTATGTGCAGCGCGTCGGGGATAGCCGATAGGCGAAATTTCGTCTTCCACGAAAGAATCGTCGTAGAGGGTCAGCCATTTTCTGAAACCGGGGAGCCGATAGGTGAAATCGAAGGTGGAACGCCGGTCACCCGGATCGAGGCCGCGGCCGCTGGCGTTGCCGGCAGAAAATAAAGAATGTTTTACCGATCTCACGGTTACCGGAAAATCAGGGCCGCCAAAAATGCCAGTGCGTCCCACGCCAAATTCAAAATTAGGTGAAGGCTTGAAGTTGATTTTGAAACCATTGACCAATGGCTGCTGCGGCAGAGTTCGACCCAAAGTAAAAACTTCCCCAATAGCTGGATCCTGAGTATTGATCCAGTGCGCGCCAGTCATTTTGCCAACCCAATACTCGGTGCGGAATGGTCCCAGTAGCCGGCCCAGAATACTTGGAAGTTTTGATGGATGAGTCTGATCGACCCGAAGCATATAAAGAGGCTCAGCGTTATTGCTCCACAGAAAGGGGTCCTGGGTGGGACTGAGCCACAGAGTCTGTTTGCCAAATGAGGTCTGCCAGCCTTTGATGTTCAAAGAAATAGAAGCATCGATCAAGCGGAACTGATTAAAAGCAGGAATGGCAGAAGCCGGTTGCGGGCCCTTGAAGTCGGCGACTTGAATAGCATCCTGCACGGCCTGGGAAAAACCTGGGGCTGAAGGAGCGTGTTCATATTCCCCGCGGACAGAAAATGCGAGCGCGCCGGCAACGCCGCTGGAAGAGAATCCGCCCAAGCCATTGGTCCCGCGCTGGTAAGGCCGGCCGTAATCATTCACGATGGTCTGGCCAAAGTGATAGCCATCTGTGAGAGGAGGGCCGGAGATGGAGGTCGTGCGAGCGTATACGGAATCCAGCCTGATGTAGTCAGTTGGTTCGTCCTTCTCTTCCCTGTCAAACTCGCGGATAAGCGAAGAGTAGATGAGATAAGCTTCATCGGGACTGGACTCATCGACCTCACCCGATATTTCTTCAAGGAGGCGGCTGCAT
>JBARNL010000359.1:0-2493 GCA_049802955.1 Candidatus Angelobacter sp. | reverse complement strand
ATCCTGTACCGGTGGCGTAGGGTTCGCCGTGTCCGATAAAGCCGAAAATCGTGCTCTCGCCCAAAGGCGCCAGGATTGCAGCCGAACCGGCATCGGGACCAAGGACGGTCGCTTTGGGAAACAGTTTTTCAATGGTCGAGCGTTCCAGGTCATGGCCCGGCAAAAAGCTGCCGGCGGCATCGGCTAGAAGAAATGGCGCGGTCGAGGACAAATTCATTGGTTGGCGCAAATGGCGTTCGTAAAGGATGCCCGGGGAATGGACAACCGGATATTTCTCGCCCAAATACCAGCCTTCAGGGCTGCGCAAGGCCTCCACTGGAAGACCGGACAAAGAGCGGTCCAGTTCTACCCGAATGAGGGACTTTGCCGGCAGCCCTTCGCTCACCGATTGCACAAATAATGTGAACAGGTCTCGACCAAGCTTTTGTACTTCAGGCAAAGGCGAGTCTTTCCGTGCGCAGGCTTGAGTGAACTGCCGCACCTTGCGCTCCAAGTTTTCTCGAGACACTGGAATCCAGGCCGCTTCCAATTTGCCCTGGGAAGAGGCCCAGACCTCCATGCCGTCATCAAAGACGGCATAAACCACGCGCATTGCCGGACCAGACTGCAGGGGAATCGCAGCAATTTTTGTCCAGAGTTCAGGCCAGCTCGCGGCAGCATGGGGCTGTTTATGGGCTGCGGCAATCAACTCTTCAGGATAAGACCGGCTTATATACCACTCCCACAGCTTCCATGCGCTTTCTGGATCGTGGCGCTCAATGAAGACCCGAACCAATCCTCGGTATGCGTCCTGTGATGCAGCAATCCATTCCAGACGTCTTTGATCGCTCTCAAGTCCAGGCAGAGCCCGTTCGGCAATCAGGATAGCCTGCTGGTAAGCCGAGGTGGCCAAATCCAGGCGGCGCAGGGCCAAGTTGATATTGCCGGAGAGGCGGTGAAAACTAAGGGAGACGAAATAGGGATCGGTTTCAGAAAGCAGTTCGCGAGCAGGTTCAAGGGTCTCCAGCGCTTTTTCTGCTTTGCCGTGCTGCAGCTGCAGATCGGCCAGACCCATCCTGCCGATTAAACGATAGGTGCGCGAGGTTGGCTCAGCCTTTGCGCCATCAAATAACTGGCTGGCTTTGAGCGCAGCTGCTTCCGCAGCGGCATCGTCTTTTTCCGCGGCAAGGATCTTGGATAACTCAAGCCAGGCAGCTCCCTTCTGAATGTCATCCTCTTCCGCCTGCAGAAGATCAATGGCATGCTGCATGAAAGCTTCTGCGGCCGCCCACAATCCAAGCGCCTGTGCGCTGCGGGAAAAGCCCGTATAGAACTGATAAATTCGCTCGGTGGAGGGCGGCCCTTGCCAATAGTAATGCAGCCCCTGAACTCCTTCATCCAGCGCGCTTGCGTAACGGCCTTGCTGATTGTCCAGGCTTTGCGCGAACCCGATATTACGGAGCACGGCAATTGGAAGGTTTGATTTTTGGGCGAGGGAGCGACTCTGGGAAAGTACGATGGCGCTCTCTTTCAGTTGATCTAAATAGTTCAGGCAGACTGCGGTCTCCATGCCGAGCTGCGATTGCAGCCAGGTATAGCTGGTGAGGGAAAGTTGCGCCCGCAAAGGGGCGGCCCGCGCCAGGCAGTTTTTTCCGTTCAGCAATCGCCGCTGCGCGTAAACGGATTCCAGGCGCGCCCGCAATTCGCCGGGAAGATTGCGTTGCCGGCTAAAAATCTTTGCGGCACGAAATGATTTTTCCATAGCGTCGGCGTATAAACCCTTTATGTTATCTGCCAAGGCAGCGCTCAACGCTGTAACGCCAGAGGCGTCGTGATGGGAAGAGGCTTTGAGGAAATCCCGCCACCACCGGTCACTGCTATGATCTTCAGAAATCAGCGCCAGACGCTTTACCGCCTGATGCTCCGGGCCAGCAGAATTTTCCACCGCCTTGCCCAGCCAGTTCCGCAATGCGATTTCCTGGTACTGCTCCAGGCGAAAGCTAATTTCATCATCGTTTAAAGCTAAAAATGCGGTGGCCAGATCAGAAGGATAAGAAAGGTATTGCAAACCGGAATGCGGCTTTTCTCGCGCTTTGTCCTGCTCCTCTTGCGCTTTCTTGCGCTTGTCCCTGGCTTCAGCCGCCCACTTTGGGTCCGTTTCGATCTGTAGATACCGGTCCCAGGTCTTAACCACCTTGTCCCACATTTTGTTATCAGCATAGGCAAGGGCTAGATTGAAAAGCGCGGTGCGATTCTCCGGCTCTTTTTTCAAAACCGTTTCCAGTTGGTCAATGGCATTCTGGGGATCCGTGTAATTACCGGAAGTTCTAAATTGTTGGGAATACGCCAGGGCCAGATCGAGCATCAAGGGAACTGAATCGTGGTCGGCCTGTACAGCAGGATTCAGCAATTGAATGGCATATTGGGGATTACCGTCCAGGAGTTCCGCCTCGGCCCTGGCGCGCAGCCATTTTGAATCGCCAGAAGATGCGGCGCTGTGGTCCTTGATTATCT
>JBARNL010000358.1:0-4588 GCA_049802955.1 Candidatus Angelobacter sp. | reverse complement strand
GTCAAAACATTCTACGGCCTGAACAGTAGCCGCCGCCTTCCAAGGAGGTTTGTCACCCCATGCTTATCGCTCATCTTGCCAGTTCTATACTTATCAAAATGCCCATGGCTGCTCTGGTGCTACTTCAATCCAGCGGCGGAGAGCAGCGGTTTGATCTGTGGCAGATGTGGTTGCACATGCAGTGGCCGGCCCGCAGCATCGCCATTATCTTGCTCGGGATGTCAGCATGGTCAATTGGCGTGATGATGGACCGCTGGCTGGCTTTTCAGTCGGCGCGCAAACAATCGCGCCAGTTTGCTCCCGTCGTTGCCGGTGCGTTGCGCGAAGGCAAACTCGATGAAGCTATTCGCGTGGCCGAGCGCAACAAGAAAAGCCATCTGGCTAAAGTTGTGAATGCGGGACTTCTGGAGTTTCGCGCACATGAGCAGTCCACGGAAATTCCGGACGACAAGATTGAAGCCAGCCGTCGCGCGCTGGATCGGGCGTCGGCGATTGTCCACGCCGAACTGGAGCGCGGCCTGAGCGGACTGGCAACCATCGGCTCAACCGCGCCGTTTGTCGGGCTGCTGGGGACGGTCATCGGCATCATCGATGCCTTCCGCGAAATTCAGGGACAGAACGCGACCGGCATCAGCGCCGTTGCCGGAGGCATTTCTGAAGCGCTGGTCACGACAGCGCTTGGCCTGACAGTGGCGATTCCAGCGGTGATGATGTTCAACTACTTCACTACCAAGATCAAGGCATTCGACGTGGAGATGGACAACTCATCGAGTGAGCTGGTGGACTATTTCCTGAAGCGGGCAGTGCTGGCAAAACGATAGCCAGCTATCGACTGGACGCAAGGAGCGCGCTATGGCAATTGTCTTACGCAATGAAGGCTCGAAAATCAATTCCAACATCAACGTCACGCCCATGGTGGACGTGATGCTGGTCTTGCTGATTATTTTTATGGTGATTACGCCTATGCTGCACCCCGGTGTGCCGGTGGATCTGGCAAAAACTATGAACCCAATCGCCATGACCGACGCGAGCAGGCCGGACGCGTTAATACTTTCTGTGATGCGCGATGGGCAGATGTTTTTAGGCAGCGAAAGAGTGACGGGCGACGCCCTAACACGTAAGGTTCGAGCCACGGTCGCTACTCGCGCAGACAAGACTGTCTACGTCCGTGCCGACGAGCGCACGAGATACGGAGTTCTCGTAAATGCAGTGGATGACCTTCGTTCGGCGGGAGTGGATCAGTTAGGACTGCTGATGGAGCAGCGAAGCCGCACGGTGCGGTAGCGAGACTTTCAGAAAAAGCATGAAATAGGGGTTCCCTCCTGCGCTCGGGATTGCACAAAAAACTAAACTCCTTCCGGAACGTCCTGCACTAACTCCAGCAGCACGCCGCCGGTGCTTGAAGGATGGACGAACACATACAGGTGTCCGCCAGCGCCGATCTTTATTTCCTCTGACACAAAGCGCGTGCCGGTCTTCTTGAGATTTTCCACGGCCTGTGTAAGATCAGGAACGTGGATGGCGACGTGATGCAGGCCTTCGCCGCGCTTCTCAACGAACTTGGCAATCACGGAATCCGGGCTCGTGGCTTCCAGCAACTCAATGCGGCTCTGGCCCAGCGGGACTATCGCCACCTTGACCTTCTCATGCGGCACGGTTTCTTCGCTTAGGACGTCGAGCCCAAGCTGCTCATAAAATTTGCGCGCCTGTGCCAGCGACTTAACGGCGATTCCGAGATGGTCGATGGTGTGTGACATGGTGTGTCGGGCTCCTGTACCGATTCTGCGGGCACTTGGTAGTTGGTACTTGGCTCTTGGCCTTTAGCTCTTAGCCGTTGGCCGTTGGCACGCAGCTCTCAAGTTATGGTTCGTTCTTTTTTCAAAGATAGGTCTGCGCACAAAAACGATTTACTCGATCCTGACTTTTTCTTTTCTCCGCGCTGTCATGATGCCCAGAATCCGCCAGAGAATCGATACGGCAAACGTAGAGACGTAGCATGCTACGTCTCTACAGCTATCAGCATGTTAGCTGCCACGGAGTTCGTTTTTCTCCGCGGTAAAGCTTCCAACGATCTCCTCAACCAGCGAATACGGATCCCGCTTATGCTCGGCGATTTCGGCGGCGAGCCGCGCGATCTCTTCTTCCGGCAGGCGCTCGCTCAATAGCCGTTCCAGCAACCCGTCGCGCAGCATCTCGATCAGCCGCTCGCGCCAGCTTGAGATCTTCTTCTTTAATAGAAGGTCTTTTTGCTCAAGAAACTGCTCGTAATTCACAATTGCCGCTGCAAGTTCGGGAATTCCGCGACCGTCCATGGCAACGGTCTTAATAATCGGCGGGGTCCATTTATCGGATCGAATGGCCAGCGACTGCATGGAGCGAATCTCCCGCTCCACGCGATCCGCGCCTTCGCGGTCACTTTTGTTGATTACGAAAATATCGGCAATTTCCATGATGCCGGCTTTGAGGGTCTGCACGTCGTCGCCCATGCCGGGGACAAGGATCACCACGGTCACGTCGGCCAAGCGCACAATATCGATTTCATCCTGGCCCACCCCGACGGTTTCAATGAGCACAATGTCTTTGCCTGCCGCGTCAAGCACGGTGGCAGCATCGGTGGTAGCGCGCGCCAGGCCGCCCAGATTGCCGCGTGTAGCCATGCTGCGGATGTAAATTCCCGGATCGGCGTGGTGCGACTGCATGCGAATGCGGTCACCCAGGATTGCGCCGCCCGTGTAGGGGCTGGTGGGATCGACGGCTAGAATACCCACCGTGCGCTCTTGCTTGCGATATTCGCGGGCAAGCTGATCCACCAGCGTGCTTTTGCCTGCGCCGGGAGCGCCAGTCATGCCGATCACGCGGGCGCGTCCGGTGAAGTTGAAGATGGCTTTCAGGAGCTCGCGCGATTCAGGGCGATTATCTTCAATGGTGCTAATGGCGCGGGCCAGCGCGCGTACGTCGCCGGCGCGTATGCGGTCGACCCAATGTTGGAGTGTGGTGGACATTGTTGTAGTGCGCAATAGAAAGCACCATACTGCATGCGTCAATTCAGGCAGTTAGCGTAGAGACGTAGCATGCTACGTCTCTACCCTCGACCTATCGTTAATCCTTCAGCAACTGCCGTTCAATCACCAGCCGTTGGATCTCACTGGTGCCTTCACCGATGGTGCAGAGCTTCACGTCGCGATAAAACTTTTCCGCCGGATAATCCTTGATGAAGCCGTAGCCGCCGTGGATCTGCACGCATTCATTTGCGCACCTCACCGCCACTTCACCGGTATAAAGCTTCGCCATCGACGATTCCTGCGTCGTCTTCATGCCTGCGTCTTTCATCGAGGCGGCTCGCATGGTGAGCAGGCGTCCGGCGTCAATTTCCGTAGCCATGTCCGCCAGCTTCCATTGTATGGCCTGGAATTCACTGATGGCTTTGCCGAACTGGCGGCGCTGCTTGGAATACTTGAGCGCGGCTTCATACGCGCCCTGCGCCATGCCCAGCCCGAGAGCGGCAATGGAGATGCGGCCGCCATCGAGCACGCGCATGGCGTCCACAAAGCCCTGGCCCTCAACGCCCACCAGCGCTTCTTCCGGAACGTGGCAATCTTCAAAGTACAGTTCAGATGTGTCGCTGGCGCGCAGACCGAGCTTGTTTTCTTTTTTCCCGGGACGAAAGCCTTTGGTCCCTTTCTCTACGATAAACGCCGACAGGCCATGGGTGTGCGCCGTCTTATCGGTAACGGCGATCACCACGGCGACGTCGGCATAATGTCCGTTGGTGATAAAAGTCTTGGTGCCGTTGAGCACCCATCCGCCTTTCTTGCCTTTGCGTATGGCGCTCATGCGCGCGCCGCCCGCGTCAGAGCCGGAGCCCGGTTCGGTGAGTCCCCACGCGCCCAGCCATTCACCCGTGGCCAGCTTGGGAACATATTTCTTGCGCTGCTCTTCATTGCCGGCAAGAAAGATATGGTTGGAGCAGAGCGAGTTGTGCGCCGCCACGGTGATGCCCACGGAACCATCCACACGCGAAAGCTCTTCAATAGCAATCACGTATTCCACGTAGCCCAGCCCGGTGCCGCCGTATTCAGGAGGAAAGATGATACCCAGCACGCCCATGCGGCCCAGTTCCTTGATCGTCTCCATGGGAAAGTGATTGGCTTCATCCCACTTCATCACGTTGGGAAGGATTTCGCGCTCGGCAAATTCACGCAAGGATTTCTTAAGTTGTAATTGTTCGTCAGTAAGTTGGAAGTCCATAAATTATGTCGCTACGCTCCAAACCGCTTTTGCAGTATCGATCCAATAATGCTGCGTCCGCCCTGATGCTGGCGGCCCGGCGATCCGGCCTCACCGCCTATTTCTTTGACCTATGTCGCTACGCTCCAAACCGCTTTGTGAGTTTCGATCCAGCAAAGCGATGCTCTGAACCCGATGAATCGGCACATACAAGAGGGCCTGTGCCAACATACTTTGATGCCTTCGCGCAAACCGGCAATTATTTCACAAGAAGCCCGGCGCGTGCGGTAATCGCCCAGGAAAAAGCCTGGTTGAGAGCGTGAAAAACCAGCCAACGCTAAATCGCTACCTTTACTGAACA
>JBARNL010000357.1:0-1972 GCA_049802955.1 Candidatus Angelobacter sp. | reverse complement strand
CCCCAACCCCTTATATTTACGCGCTTTTTGCCATTTCCATGCCCTGCTTTAGCGGTCGCCGGGTTTGGCCAGAATGATTGCCGGAACCTCCTGCTTCTTTACTACTTCGTTATAAGCGGGCACGTCTGTACTGAGAATCTGTTTCCATTTCGCCAGTTGCTCATCCAATTGCTTGCTGAGCATGTCAAAGACTTCATAGGAGACCTGCGTCGGCGCCGAATCCGCGCTCTCCACGACTCCTCCCAGGGCGACCAGATAATTGTTGAGCCGGATAGGATAGTTCAGCACGTCCTGCCCGCTTTTGGCTTTCGTCTGGATCAGCACTTCCTCCACTTCGGTCATTTTCTTGTCGAGTTGCTTTCCGGCGTCAGCCACGGCTTTGGCCTGCGGCTGTTTGTCCAGACGCTTATTCAGGTCCGTGATCTGGGCACGGATATTGCGAATCTGGTTCACCGTTTCATGTGCCTGGGTAACGCGATCGCGTATCTTCATGAGCAGGTCGAACTGTTTTTCCAGGTCCTGCTGCGTGACTTTTAAGCGGGGATCGGGAATGATTTCCAGCGGCGCGGTGTATTGCTTGCCATTCACCGTCAACCGCACCTCATATTTTCCGGGAACGGCTTCGGGGCCATTGGTGCTGCCTCCCCACAATGGCGAGTGTGGAACCTTGGTTGCGCCTTCATAGCGCATGTCCCAGACAAAACGGTTCAGGCCCGCCTCCGTGGGTAATCCGCGTTCGGCTGGACGCGGTCCAAAACCCTCGTCATCGCCGCCCTCAGCTCCCGGTTGAGGCTTAGGCGGATATTTGCGGACCACCTGTCCTTTCTGGTCCAGGATTTCCAGTGTGATGGGAGAGCTTTTTGCCGTGTCCGCTGTTTCGGCTGCTTCGGGCTTTGGCGGCACGGGAGCGTTCGCGGGATGTGCCTGCCCAGGCTCTTTGCCTTCCGTCGATGTTTCTTTGGCTTGGGTTGCGGCGGAAGTTGTGGCGCCAGCTTCTGCTTTCTTCTCTTCCGGCTTCTTCTCACCCGGTTTTTTCAGCGCCGTCTTGAGCGAGTAATAAATCACTGCTCCGTTCGGCGGATTCTGTCCGCGGTCGCCGCCACCGCCAAAGAAGCCGCCGCCGAACGTCGTGTGATTGGCCGCACTGGGCGCATACAGGTGGACTTCTTCATTCGCCACTTCAGGCTTGTATTGCTGCAAAGGAGAAAGATCGTCCAGCGCCCAGAACGCGCGTCCATGTGTTGCCACGAGCAAATCATTTCCATGCACTGTGAGATCGTAAATCGGTGAGACCGGCAGATTTCCCTGGAGTGATTGCCAGGTGGCGCCGTCATCCCAGGAGAAAAAAATGCCGCGTTCGGTACCGGCATAGAGCAGCCCTTTGCGTTTCTTGTCTTCACGCACGGAATGAACGAAAGCATCGGCGGGAAGGCCCTTGGCGAGGCTCGTCCAAGTCTTGCCGAAATCGGTGGTCTTGAAGATATAAGGTGCGAAGTCATCCATCTTATGACGCTGCACGGAAACATACGCAGTTCCCGCGTTGTACATGGAAGCCTCAATCATGCTCACGGTGCCCCATTCCGGCATCGCTTTCGGCGTGACATTGGCCCAGTTCTTTCCGCCGTCCGTTGTCACATGCACCAAGCCATCGTCAGAGCCAGCCCAGATCAGATCTTTTTGCACCGGCGACTCGACCACTGAAAAAATCGTGTCATAAACTTCTACGCCGGTGTTGTCTTTAGTGATGGGCCCGCCCGCCGCGACCTGCTTGCTCTTGTCATTGCGGGTCAGGTCCGGACTGATGATCTGCCAGTTCATGCCTCCGTCTGTGGATTTGAACAGCACCTGCGCCGCAAAGTAGAGGGTCTTGGGATCGTGCGGCGAAAACACAATCGGCTCAGTCCACTGGAAGCGATATTTCTGGTCGGCCGCAGCAGCGCCAATGGGATTGATGGGCCATGGCGTGACGTTC
>JBARNL010000356.1:0-11456 GCA_049802955.1 Candidatus Angelobacter sp. | reverse complement strand
CCTGTAGAGATTGGACTTATCCCGCGGGGGGTGCGGGTGATCGTTCCCGCTTAGAACTCTAAAGGATGAAAGTTAGGAAGTTTTCAACTTTCGGGGCAGTTCCCGGAAGCACTGGACACCCGAAAGTGTGTATCTCGCTGTAAGCAAAACGGTTCTTGACGCGGAAGCCTATTTCAGGTGGAATAAAAGCCATGACCAAAGCCGATTTGATTGAAGAGGTTTCCCGCCTGGCAGAGTTGACCCGCAAAGACAGCGAAATCATCGTCGAAACCATTTTTGACAGCGTGGTACGCTCCTTGCGCTCGGGCGACAAAATTGAGATCCGAGGCTTTGGCAGTTTCCGGACCCGGCAGCGTAAGCCTCGCGTGGGCCGCAATCCCAAGACGGGCGCACGCGTGGAAGTTCCGGCAAAGAAAATCCCGTATTTCAAGCCCAGCAAAGAACTTAAGGATGTAATCAATCACGGAAAGCCGGGAGAAGCAGCGGCTCCGTCAACTGTGCCGCCTGCTGAAGGCGCAACATCTTAGGTCGATGCCCCTCGGTTTATGCACGTTCAGCTAGGCGGGCCTGAAATCCTTAATTCCGAAACTTCCGGAACCAGAGCCCGATTCCCCCACTGACTAACCCTAACAAACCCAATAGCGGTAAGAACGTTGCTGTTGCCGGCAGCCGGTGGCCGCCTTGAGCATCATTGGACTGCTGGTTCTGATTGATCTGTGGCGTCGTGGAATTTTCCGCGCTCACGCCAGTACCAGCAGATTGGCCCTTACCCGCCGGTGTGGGCGGCGGTGTTCCTCCCTGGCTGTTGGCGGCATTCTGTCCCTGCTGATTTGCTGAAGCATTCGTATTTGCGTTCTGTTGGGTTGTCTGCGCGTTCTGCGTAGCGGACTGAGATCCCGTGTTCTGAGCTTGTCCGCCTTGTTCCAATGCTCCGGGGCCGAGCGGCGGCATGTTCTTGGCCATGGTCACGCCGCTTTTGTTGTTCAACATTGCTTGTACGTCTTCATTGCTCAGGACCTTCGCATTGCGCGTGCCTTTTTCGGCTTTGTATCGGCTTGAAACCTCGGCCAGGCTGATCACGCTCGCGCCGGAAGCTTCAGAAGCTCCCCGCATACTCGACGCCGATTCATCAGAAGGTTCCCGCACAAAAGTGGAACTGCCAAGATCGGTTGTGGGTGACTGATTTGCAGGTTCAGATAAAGACTCGCTCGGCGCGGTCGCAGTTGTCCCCGGATTGGCTGGAGCGGTCGTCGTCTGGCCTGCATTTGTCGCATCGCTGATGCCGGCGCGCCCAGCGTCACTGATTCCGGCAGTTGGCATGGGATTGGAGAAACTCGCGGCAGGGGTCACCAGTAGCGGCCCACCAAAGGGCTCATTGACCGGCGTGGTTGTGGATGGATTGGCTGTTTGGCCCTGTCCAGAAATAGCTGTAAACATTGCCAACCCAGCGATGAGCAAGATTCCGCGTGGCATGGATCACCCCTGACTTGTACTTAACAATTGGATTACTGAAAGGTAAACAGGGATGCCAGAGCTGCATTTCACTTAGTATTTCAGCTACCCACAAAACGAGCATACAGGCTTCGCGCCACTGCGGTGTCGTTGGTCCCTTTTATTATGGCTCGGCCATCGGGGAAGAGAGTCATTTCATACGGCTCGCGCCAGAATTTCAACACGAAAGCGTTGTGTTTGACTGTGCCATGATTTCCCAGTCGAACCGACATTTCAGCAAAATCTACAGGGCGGCTGCGCTCATGAATTTGCACGGAGTTCCTGCCGCACAACGTGATCTGCGGCCTGCGCACGCCCGCTAAATGAATGAATTTTCTCTTTCCACAGGTCTGGCAGTCTGGGCGCGGCCGGGCAGCGGCGATCTCCGCCTGCTGGTTACTCCATACGTCGAAAGAGAGCAGGGTGCGGCGCAGCTTATCTTTTGCGCCCACCAGAAACTTAATTGCTTCTGTGGCCTGGATTGATCCGATCAGGTTGACCGCGCTGTTCAGAATTCCCGCTGTGTCGCAGGTTTCAATAGTTCCTTCCGGCGGAGCAGGGAACATACAGGCCAGGCAAGCCGTTTCTCCCGGAATCACATTCATTGTGACGGCGTAAGAAGCCACGGCTGCGGCATAAATCCAGGGCTTGCCATGTTTTACGGCAAAATCGTTGATGAGATAGCGGGTTTCGAAGTTATCTGTTGCGTCCAGGATCAAATCGGCGTCAGCAAGAAGAGATTCAACGTTTTCCGGCGTCAGATCGGCCACAACCGGCGTGACTTGGACCTCAGAATTGAAAGCAGCAATCTTTCGTCCAGCGGCTACCGCTTTGGGCAGCGACTCAGCCACATCAGCTTCATCAAAGAGTGACTGGCGTTGGAGATTGCTCGACTCAACATAGTCGCGATCGATAATCGTTAAATGCCCCACGCCGGCCCGCGCCAGCAGACCGGAAACACAGGCGCCGGTCGCGCCACATCCCATGATTGCCACCCGTGCTTTGGCCAGGCGCGGCTGTCCTTCCGGCCCAATCCCAGGAAAAAGCACCTGGCGCGAGTATCGATCCTCAAACTTCATGCCACAATTATTATAGGTGTTTGAGCGCGAATGGGGTTTATGCGTTTCAAGGCAGGCAGCTTACAATGCTGGAAAAGCTTGCGTGCAACTTAGGTCCAATCTGCTGCCATCGAACTGTACAAAGCGACCTCAAATTAAGGGGCTTCTATTGCCGCGCTGCCGATCAGTGTGCCTGATGGTCGTGTTCTGTCTGAGCCTCTCTTACGCCCAGTGTCAACAAATCTCTGCGCTTCAAGATACTCGGGAAGCCACTCCATCGCCCCAAAGCACAGCCGGCCCGGTCCCTAACGGCCAGGTTGCTCCAGCGCCTGAGCCTGCTTCTTCTCCTGCAAACGCAGCTACGGTGCAACTTTCAAGCGGGATCAACAGATTGCAAGGACTTAAGGTTGCGAAGATCCAGTTAAATGGTCCCGGAATAGATGACGCGGAGAGCCTGCTCACAATACTGCCGCAGAAGATAAACGAGCCCCTCGATCGATATAAAGTCAGGCAGTCGGTGCAGGCGCTTTATAACACGGGCCGTTTCGCCGAAATCCAGATAGAAGCCCAGCGCAATCCTTCTGGCGAAGTGGTGCTGGCGTTTGATGCCCGCGAAAACTACTTCTTTGGGTCCATTCTGGCGGAAGGATCCCCAGCGCACCCCAGTGACAGCCAATTGGTGAATTCCAGCAAACTCAATCTGGGCGAGCAGTACACTGAAGATAAAATCACCGCCGGGATCGAAGGAATGCAGCGGACGCTCCAGGAAAATGGCTATTATCAGGCCACAATCAAGCCATACTATGAATGGGATTCGGGCAATCAGCAGGTCAAGGTGCAGTTTATGGTGGTTCCGGGCAAACCTGCGCGCGTGGGAGTGATCAACGTTGTAGGCTCCCCTGGCTATAGCGCGGATGAAGTGCGAAAAATAGCCAAGCTGCGGTCCGGGGATAAAGTTACCGCCGCTCATCGGACGCGAGCGCTGCAGCGGCTAAGAAAGCGCTTCCAGAAAAAAGATCTGCTGGAAGCGCAAGTCACCATGACGCAGCGCATTTACCACCCGGAGACCAATCTGCTGGATTACACCTTTGAGATCAACCGCGGTCCGGTGGTGGACGTTAAAGTGGAAGGCGCTCAATTGCGGCGCGGCCTGGTAAAGAAATTTGTTCCCGTTTTTGAAGAAAGCGCGGTTGACGACGATCTGCTGAATGAAGGGGCGCGCAACATACGAGACTATTTTCAATCAAAGGGCTTTTTCGACGTGAAGGTTACGTATGAGCAGGCGCAGGATTCGGCTACGGAAAGGCGCACAATAATTTTCCACATCGAAAAGAACCAGCGGCACAAGCTGGTGGAATTGGCGATACAGGGAAATCACTATTTCGCCCGCGAAGATCTGCGCGAGCAGATGCTCATGCAGCCAGCCGGGGGATTACTTCTATATGGCTTATTCAGCCAATCCATCCTGACGCGTGACGTGCAGTCCATTGAAAATCTTTACCGCAACAATGGTTTTCTGCAAGCCAAAGTCACGCCAGAGGTGCAAGATAATTACGGTAAGCAGGGCCACATTCGCGTAACCCTGGTCGTGGTGGAAGGCCCGCAGACGCTTGTGGGAAAACTGAAGATTGAAGGCAATGAGGCCCTTCCGGAGGGCCAGATTCGCGGCCTGATCACGGCATCAGAAGGCCAGCCATACTCTGACTCCATGGTAATCACTGACCAGTCTGTAATTCTGGAGCAATACTACAACCTGGGATTTCCCAAGGTGAAATTCGACTACACAACACAGCCTGAGCCGGATAATCCCAATAAGATTGACGTGAGCTATACGATCAATGAAGGCGACCAGGTTTTTGTCAACAAAGTCCTGATTTCAGGGTTGAACTACACACGACCGTTTATTGTTGACCGTGAAATCAAGATTGGCGCCGGCGATCGGCTGAGCCAAAGCCAAATGCTTGATTCCCAGCGCCGCCTCTACGATATGGGCATCTTCAATGAAGTCGGCGTGGCAGTGCAGAACCCAGACGGCGATACTACCAGCAAGAAAGTCAACTTCCAGCTCTCTGAAGCGCGTCGCTACACATTTAATTACGGCCTTGGATTTGAGGTACAGACCGGACAGCCCAGCGGCACCACCAGCCCCCAGGGAAGCACTGGCGTTAGCGGCCGCGTGTCGTTCGATGTTACGCGCCTTAACTTTCGCGGACGCGACCACACTATCACGCTCAAGACCCGTTACGGCAATCTGGAAAAGCTCGCGCTGATCGGCTATAGCGCCCCACGTCTTTTTGATTCACAAAAACTTACGCTGGATTTTACGACTTTTTACCAGCAGACCAACGACGTTAGCACATTCACATCAACCCGGCTGGAAGGGTCCGCCTCGATTAAGCAAGAGATGAACCGCGCCACAACACTTTTGTATCGGTTCATTTACCGGCGCGTCAGCACCAGTAATCTGGTCATTGATCCCCACCTGGTACCGCTCTTTTCTCAAGCTGTACGCGTGGGTATGCCAGACTTTAGCTACGTCCGCGATACTCGCGATAATCCCATTGAGTCGCTCAAAGGAACGTTCAATACGTTTGACCTGGGCGTCGCCTCGGGAATATTCGGCTCACAGACGAACTTTACGCGGATAGCAGTGCAGAATTCCAGCTACTACCAATTTCATAAACGACGCTGGGTGTTTGCCCGCTCCACGCGCATAGGTGTGGAAGAGCCTTTCGCCTCCACTGACTTTGCTCCGCTTCCTGAGCGCTTCTTCGCCGGAGGCAGCACGTCCCACCGCGGTTTCGGCATCAACCAGGCAGGCCCCCGCGACCTCACCAGCGGTTTTCCTTTAGGTGGTGAAGCTCTCTTCCTGAATAACCTTGAATTGCGCACGCCGCCACTGCCGTTTCCTTATGTCGGCAACAATTTAAGCGCTGTGGTGTTCCATGATATGGGGAATGTTTTTTCCACGGCCGGAGATATGGCCAACAGTATCCTTAAGTTCTCGCAACCTAACCGGAGTCTCTGCTTGAATCCAGCCGCGGCAACCTGCAACTTCAATTATGTGTCGCACGCGGTGGGCGCGGGGGCGCGTTACCGCACTCCGATCGGTCCAGTGAGTTTTGATGTTGGCTATAACCTCAATCCGCCGGCATTCCCTATCTCTGCGCCCAAAGCCCCGGCTGTTCCTTCTTCACAGGTGCTGAAGCATTTCAATTTCTTTTTCAACATTGGACAGACTTTCTGATGAGAACACGCCTCCATTTCGTAATCGTCCTGCTGCTTGCGGGAGTTGTGCAGGCCCAGGTGGTCGATCGGATGGTGGCGGTGGTCAACAAGCGGGTGATTCTGGAAAGCGAACTTGATCAAGCCACGCGGGTGGAATTTCTGTTGCAGGCCAAATCCATCGAACGCCTGACCTATGCTGATCGAACGGCGGTAATGGAGCGCTTGATTGACCGCTCCTTGCTTGACCAGCAGATTGTGAATCCGGCCATGCTGGATCCCGCGCCGGAAAACCTGAAAGCAAAAATTGAAGAGGTGCGAGAAGGCATCCCTGGTGCATCGTCGGAAGAGCGTTGGAAGACGGTCCTTGCCGGCTACGGCTTGACCCAACAGGACGTGGAAGAGCAGCTAAGTTCGCAGTTCCGCATTCTTCGGTTTATCGATTTACGTTTTCGCGGGCTGGTGCGCGTTGATAAAGAGGCGATTGCCGCTTACTATCAAGACCGCTTTTTGCCCGAGGTGCGCAAGCGCAATGCTCCCGAGCCGAAACTCTCAGAGGTATCAGGCAAAATTGAGCAGATACTTGCGGAGCAGCGTATTGACGATCTTTTGAGCAGTTGGCTGAAGACTTTGCGCGCCCAGGCCCACATTGAGCGGATGCTGCCCGCGACGGCCATGAATGCCGGAACCCCATGAGCAGCAAAACCGATGTAGATATCGCGCCGCCCGTTACCCCGGCAAAAAAACGCAAACTCAGGCGATTCCTAATCTTTACCTGTTTGGCGCTGGCGATCATCGTGGCTGGCATTTTGATTTATCTGAACAGCGGTTCCTTCCGCGAGACTGTCCGGCAACGGGTTATTGCTGAACTGCGGCAAATGACCGGCGGCAGGGTAGAAGTTGAATCGTTCACATGGAATCTCTCCACGCTTCATTTTGAGGCGCGTAATGTGACAATCCATGGGCGTGAAGCGGCTGGCGAGGTCCCTTACGCCCATGCCGATCGCATCGGGGTTGATGTGAAAATCATCTCATTCTTCACGCGCAAGATTTCTCTGGAGAATGTGGGCATTGATCGTTTTGTATTTCATTTGATGATCTATCCGGACGGCACTACCAATCAGCCGCCCCCCCAGCCGGGCGCGATCTCCAATGAAGCGCCTGCGCAGAACCTTTTCGATCTCGCGGTGAAACAGATTGCGGTACGGCAAGGCACGCTGATGCTTGACCAGGAGAGAATCCCATTCGATCTTGATGGCAACGATATTTCTGCCGGGATGAACTATGTTCCAAGCCAGAAGGCATATGACGGCCATCTGGATTTCACGCGGCTGGCTATTGCATACAGAAATGCGCCGCCAATGCAGGCGGAAATGCACGTCGGATTCCTGCTGCGTTCCGGGGAAATGGAAATTAAATCGCTTCGGCTGGCGGCGGGCAGCTCAAAAATAGAGGCCAGTGGAACTCTCCGCAATTACAGGAGCCCGGAACTAAAGTTGCAATATCAGGCTTCGTTAGACCTTGCGCAGGTTGGGAGCACGGCAAAGTGGAAGCAGCTTAGAGCCGGGCGGGCCGAATTGAATGGGACGGGCTTATATCAGAACAACAGCTATTCGTCGCAAGGAGACCTCAGCGTTCGTGGCCTGGAATGGCATGATACGAAAGCGCGCGTTTCGTCAGTTGACGCGTCCTCCCCGTACTCGGTGACGCAAAACAAAATCGTCCTCTCGCGTCTGATCGCGCATGCATTCGGCGGCACCGTGCAAGGCGATGCGCAAATCTCAAATTGGATTTCCACGTCGACAGCGAAAAAGAAAAAAGCGCCGCAACAAGGGGCCATGCGGCTTCATTTATCTGGCGTTCAGGCCGGCAAGGTTGCGGCGGCTATTTCCTCCGCGAAGATGCCATTGGACAAGGTTGAATTGGCGGGCAGCATTTCCGGTGATATTAATTCTGCGTGGACAGGACCTCTGGAGCGCGCAGTTTCTTCCTTGAAGTTGGAGGTGGCTCCGCCTGCAGCGCCTTCGGCCAAAGAAGTGCCCGTAACCGCACAACTGCAAGCGACCTACCATGGCGATGCGCGCACACTCGACGTAGCCGGACTTACTTTGGCAACGCGGGCAATTCGCGTGAACGCCACTGGATCACTGGGATCGGAGAAGACCCAGGCGCATGTTTCTTTGAATGCGACTGACCTGCGGGAGTTACAGCCGGCGATAGATGCGCTTGATCCGGGGACACGTATTCCAATTACGCTGGAAGGGCGGTCTTCATTCAATGGAGTAGTTTTCGGCAGGCTCGACGCACTCTCAACGCGGGGCCATCTGGAGCTGGAAAAGTTTGACACGGAATTCCATCTGGCCAGCCAACCTAAGGGAACGCGAACCAAGGCTCCGCGAATACACTGGGATGCCCTCTCAGCCGACCTGACATACTCGGCGTCCATGCTCTCTCTGCAACGCGGAACATTGCATCGCGGCACAGCCCAATTAGGGTTTTCCGCCGCCACAACGTTGCGGCAGGGCGACTTTGACGAAAACACCAGCCAACTCAATGTCACTCTTCATATCCAGAATGGAAATGTCACGGATATCCAGTCTCTTGGCGAAACAAGCTATGCAATTACCGGCATAGCGAATGCCGACGTGCAGGCCACGGGCACGTTGCGAAGCTTGCACGGCGCTGGCAAGCTGCAAATCAACAAATTGACAATCTATGGAGAACCATTCAAGAGCTTTTCCAGCGACTTGCGGCTGAACGGAAGCGAGGCGCGGCTGGAAAATATCCAGCTTGCGCATAATGGCGCGCGGTTTACCGGATTTGCGGCTTACGATTTGGGCAATAAAAATTATAGTTTCGACCTTACCGGCGCGAATATTGATTTTGCCAACTTTCAGCGCTTTGATCTGCCGCGCCTCTCCGTTCAGGGGCAAGCCGGCTTTCATCTGACGGGTTCCGGCACTGAAGATTCGCCGGTCATCAATGGTGAAATCGATCTCCGCAATATTGTGCTGAACCGTGAGACAGTGGGCAGCCTGACTATCCTGGCGGAGACGCATGGCGAAAACGTGCTGCTGCGCGGCCGCTCGAATTTTGATAATGCGGAGCTGAACGTCGATGGTTCAGTCCATCTTCGCGATCAGTGGCCGGGGCAAGTCACGCTGAAGTTTTCGCATCTCGACTTTGATCCCTTGATCCGCGCTTATTTTCAAGGGCAAATCACGGGCCACTCTTCCATTGCCGGGGAGGTTGACATTCATGGCCCCATGAAGCAGCCACGCAACCTGGTGGTTACGGGCAACGTAACGCAACTCTCAGCCGATGTTGAGAACGTGAAGCTGCAAAACGATGGCCCTATTCATTTCGGCCTGGAAAATGAATCGCTGAAAGTAGATGAGTTTCACCTGACGGGAACAGAAACCGACCTTTTCGCGAAAGGCGCCGTACAGTTCACGGGCGGGCACATGCTTGACCTGCGTTCTCGCGGGCGATTCAACCTGAAGCTGTTGCAGGCATTCAATCCGAACCTGGTGGCCGGCGGCCCGGCGACATTTACGGTGAACATCACCGGACCTGCGGCGCGGCCGCAATTGAGCGGAAGACTTGCAGTGAAAGACGCATCCGCTTCGCTGCTTGATCTGCCAAACGGCCTAAGTCACATTACCGGGTCTTTGGTATTTGCCCAGGACCGAATGCAGATTGAGAAGCTCACGGCCCACACGGGCGGCGGTGAACTCGATGTCGGCGGGTTTCTTGCTTACCGCAATGGGATCTATTTTGATCTGACCGCAAAAGGCAGCGACGTGAGGCTGCGCTATCCGCCGGGGGTGAGTTCATCCGCGGATGCGACGCTACGCTATACCGGTTCCGCAAAAAGCTCAGTGCTAGCCGGCGATATTCTGATCACCCGATTTGGCATGAATCCGCACTTCGATTTTGCCAATTATCTGGCCCAGAGCAAGAAGGCGCCGATCATCTCCACGCTGAATCCGTTTCTGGACAACATGCGCCTGGATATGCACATCACGTCCACGCCGGAGCTGCAAGTGGAAACCTCGCTGGCCAAGCTTTCCGGCGATCTTGACCTGCACGTCCGCGGGACTGCGGCGCGGCCGGCAATCGTTGGAAGGGTGAACATTGCTGAAGGCGATATTTTCTTCAATGGCACAAAGTATCGGCTGGAGCGCGGCGACATTACTTTCAGCAATCCGCTCAGCATCGAGCCTGTGATAAACCTTGACATGTCTGCCCGCGTGCAGGGCTATGACGTGACAATCGGACTGCATGGACAGGCCATTGGCGGCAAAGGAATCAGCATGACCTACCGCTCCGATCCGCCGCTGGCCAATTCTGACATCATTGCGCTGCTGGCATTTGGACGTACGCGCGGACAAGGTGTCTACAACGCCAGCCAGCCGGGCGTGAATACAAATGACACCGCTTCGGCTTCCAACGCAATCCTGGGCGAGGCGCTCAATGCCACCTTTAGTGATCGCGTGCAGCGGCTCTTTGGCGCCAGCCGGGTAAAAATCGATCCACAGTTTATCGGCTCGGAAAACAATCCCAGCGCGCGCGTCACTATTGAACAGCAGATCAGCAATGACATTACGTTTACTTACGTCACCAGCCTTACGCAGTCGGCGGAAACGGTGATTCAGGTGGAATACAATATTGATAAGAACGTGTCGATCGTAGCCATACGAGACCAGAATGGGGTACTTGGTTTTGATATCCACATACGCCGGCGGAAAAAGTGACGCATGAGCGGCAATGGCACACAGCCGTTCGCAACGGAGCGCTTCTCCATGGTGGAAGGCCAGCTGCGCCAGCGTGGTATTCGCGATGAGCGATTGCTCGCGGCCATGAGCAGAGTGCCGCGGCATGAATTCGTGAGCCAGCAAAACTGGAATGAAGCGTACGCCGACCATCCCATTCCAATTGCAGAAAAGCAGACAACATCGCAGCCGTATATGATTGCGGCCATGATTCAGGCGGCGGAGATTAAGCCTGAAGATCGCGTGCTGGAAATTGGCGCCGGTTCGGGGTATCAGACTGCGGTGCTGGCCGAATTGGCAAGCCAGGTCTTTGCCGTGGAGCGATATGCCTCGTTGGCCGAGACGGCGCAGAAAACTTTGGAGCGGCTCGGCTATCGCAATGCAAAAATCGTTACTGGCGATGGTTCGCTGGGTCTGCCGGAAGCCGCGCCTTTTGACGCGATTATTGTGTCGGCCGCAGCTCCGCGCATCCCTCAGGCCCTCATCGATCAGCTTGCTATCGGCGGTCGCCTGCTGATTCCCGTGGGAGAATCCGATCAGCAAGTTCTACAGCTTGTCCAGCGAAACGCAGATGGCACGTCCACTGTGCGCACGCTCGAAGGCTGCCGCTTTGTTCCGTTGATCGGCGAACAGGGCTTTGCGGCGTAAGAGGCGGCCATAGGCTTTTAGCTCTTAGCCTTTTCTGAATCCTGAGCGAACGAGGGATCGCCATCGCCACAACCATTCCAAGGAATTATTCACAACCGGCAGAGCTGTGTGCAAAGTGATCCCTCGCTCCGCTCGGGATTCTAAAAGAAGCTACAATATTCGTATGGCACTGATGGATGCAAAAGAATACGATCCCCGGCCGGCAGAGCGGCGCAGGAAAATCATTGCGACTGCCATAGTAGTGGTGATCGCCATCGCG
>JBARNL010000355.1:0-15670 GCA_049802955.1 Candidatus Angelobacter sp. | reverse complement strand
TCACTTGCGGCGAGGCCGGCTAGCGCGTCGAGCCGCTCGCGCAGCAGCACGGGAAGTTACCGTAGGGAAGAGTCCTCAAGCGGTTTGGAGCGCAGCGACATAAATTAAGTCCAACGGCTTCGGTAATCTTTCAGGCCCGCCGCAAACAGACGATGATCTCTCCATGCCACACTTTCCCCAAACAGCAACTAAAACGCGGTCTCCGCGAGTACGCGTGCCCAACAACGAGTCCATTCGCTTCAACCTCGGCGGCCATCAGGTTTCCGCGGTGCTGCAAAAGATTTCTCTTACCGGCGGCCTGGCCCAATTTACCGGCAGCATCGGCAGCGCCACCATCGCTGAAGCCAAGGTAAACACGCTTTCCGGCCCGGTCAGCGGGCTGGTGGAATTTCTGCCGGCACAGGTGGGTTCCTGTACTTATCCGTTCCGCTTTATTGCCCTGAGTGACCAGGATTATGAACGCCTGAACTCCACGCTGCAATACATGCAGAAGCAGGGTTTCGGCGACTAAGCGCACTCGTTTCCCCGATCAGTTAGCTCCACGGCGTGCAGATTGCTCCTCGGCCTGAAGTTCCCATCTGCGCCCATTTGTGTTCTCATAGGTATGTCTCGCTCGGTCGATGGGGGTACAACTCATCACCGCACCTGGCGTATCGAAATGCCATAAGCGGCGAAATGGAGAATCACTTATGAAACTGATGCGGCTTTTAAGTTTATTTGCGGCCTGCCTGTTTTCCATGGCGGCTCTTTGTCAGCAGACTTCTCCCGCGCAGGAAAGCGGAGAGCAAAAGCATGGCGGACAGATGGACCGCATGCGCAGCTCTGACGATCTGGTCAAGGACCTCACTACCAAGCTAAACCTCACCGCGGACCAGCAGGCCAAGGTCAAGACGATCCTGGAAGAAAATCACCAGAAGATGCAGGCCACCATGAAAGATGAGTCCTTATCCAAAGAGGATAAGCATGCCAAGATGCTGGAAATGCATAACGCTGTGCACGCTCAGGTTCGCGACGTCCTGACAGACGAACAGAAACCCAAATTCGATGCCATGGTAAAAGACATGGAAAACAACATGCACAAGAAGAACGGCCAGGGCGCCGATCACGACCATAAATAGCCGATCACGGCCATAACTAGAAGCTATGAATTTATAAAAGGGCATTCGCCACGGCAAATGCCCTTTTATTACTCCTTCGCCAAAAACGCTCCTGAGCTGCTGAACCAGCTTCTCTGCAATAATTTTCTCTCCATGCGTTGATCTGCCCTCCTCTCAACCAAAACCAGCATCTCAAAAGAACTGGCCGCACCACGCGCTAAGGAGATCATTAACCGTGAAAACCATCAGGACCGCAGTCATTTCCTGCACATTCTTGTTCGCATTGGGGGCATTGGCACAATACCCAGCAGGCGGCCAAGCGACACAACCCATGCAGCCTCAGGCACAACAACCTGGCATGCAGCCTTCTCAACCTTCAACGCAGCCATCGCAGCCCGGACAAGATCAAAACGCGCAACCCGGCCAGCAGCCCGGCGCGGCAACTCAGTCCCAGAGTCCCTCGGCTGCCGGACGCCCCAGCATTGACGATCAGGTGCAGTCCCTGGCGCAGCAGTTGAACCTTTCCACTGACCAGCAGGCCAAGGTAAAGACCGCCCTGGAAGACCAGCATTCCCAGGCCATGAACGTGGTGCAGGACAATGCAATGTCGCGCGATGACAAGATCCAGAAGATCCACACCATCCGCCAAGGCACCATCGACAAGGTCCGCAGCGCGCTGAATGACGATCAGAAGAAAAAATTCGACGTCATGGTGCAACAGCAGGACCAACGTATGCAGCAGCAACACCAGCAGAGCCAACCTAAACAATAAAACAGCGGGCCTCCTCCTCCGCAAAAGGCGTCTCCGCAAGGGGACGCCTTATTTCTGCTGTCGATTACCTGATGCGCGTCAAAGCGAGTATGCTTGGCTGAAAATATTCTTCATCAGGAATACCAATGCATCTCGCCGTCGGCATTCTTATCGCGCTCTTTGCTTTGCAGCCTAATCAGAAACCGGAGTGGTGCCGCGATCTGCCGCGCCCCGCGTATAGCAAGCTGGAACGCATTAATGTCCCGGACAAATGGTTTGAGGTCTATCGCATTCGCCCCGGTCTTTTCGCCATCTATGAACCGCATCAGCAGGAAGAAGTTATTTCCTACCTGATCGTCGGCCAAAAACAGGCGCTGGTCTTTGATACGGGCATGGGCATCGGCAATATCAAGAAAGTTGTGGAAACTCTTACCGACCTGCCGGTAAGCGTGATGAACTCCCACACGCACAATGATCACGTGAGTGACAACTGGCGCTTCAGCAGGATTTATGGCATGGACACGGCCTTCACACGAGAACATGCTAAAGGCACAGTCGCAGCGGCGCAGGAAGAAATTGTGCCCGGAGCAATCTGTGGCGAACTGCCGGCGGGCTTTGATCCCAAAACTTACTCGGTAAAACCGTTTCACATCACTGGCTGGATCCACGACGGCTCAAAGATCGATCTCGGCGGGCGCGTGCTGCAAGTGATCTCGACTCCGGGCCACACCCCCGATTCCATCTCGCTCTGGGACGCGCAAAACAAATTGCTCTTCACCGGCGACATGTATTATCCCGGAGCGATCTTCCTTTTTCGTCCGGAAACTGACCTGGACGCCTATGAAGCGTCCATCCAGAAAATGGCGTCGCTGGGCGCCACACTGCTTCTGCCCGCGCACAACGTCCCTGTGGCCGATCCCTCCGACCTGCCTCGCGTGCTGGCCGCCATCAAGCAGGCCCGCAGCGGCAAGATGAAGCCCATCAAAGCCGAGCACTGGTCAGAATATAAGTTTGAGGGTTTTTCGTTTTTGCTGAGCAAATAGCAGTTGGCTTTTTTAAAAAATCCCGAGCGGAGCGAGGGAACCCTATAGGCACGTTACTCCTCAGACAGTATTGTGACTATAGGGATCTCTCGCTTCGCTCGAGACTCCGGGAAACGCCTGCCATTATCCACTAGTTACTTTTCTTTGCTGAAGTCTGAGTGCCGATTGCTGAGTGCTCTTTCTCCAACAACGCCGTCTTCCTCTTCACGCCCCAGCGATATCCGGCCAGGCTGCCGTTCTTCTGTACCACGCGATGGCACGGGACCACTACCGCAACGGGATTCGAGCCGCAGGCGTTGGCCACGGCACGCACCGCCTTCGGCCTGCCGATCGTCTTTGCCAGCTCTGTGTAGCTCCGCGTCTGGCCGGACGGTATGCGCTGCAGCTCTTTCCACACCATTTGCTGGAACGCCGTGCCGCGCAGATCGAGTGGGATATTCAACGGCGCGGTTGATCCTTTCAGCAACTGTTTTATTTGTTTTGCCACCGGCTCCAACGCTTTGTCATCGCGCTTGATCTCCGCGGCCTTGAAATCGTGCTTGATATCGCGCAGCAACGCGGCTTCGCTTTCATCAAACCGCACAGCACAGACGCCGCGCGGCGTAGTGGCCACCAGCATCTTGCCCAATTCGGTTGAAATCACGGTGCAGCGAATCTCAATTCCTGCTCCACCACGGCGGAATGCCGACGGGGTCATTCCCAGCTGTGCCGGTATGCTCTCATACGCGCGGCTGCTGGAGCTGTAGCCGGCTTCATAGATCGCGTCCGTCACGCTGCCTTCGCCCAGCAGCGCCTGGCGAAATTTACCTGCGCGGCGCGCCTGCTGATATTCGTGCGGGCTAATCCCCAGAATGCGCTTGAACAGCCGTTGAAAGTGAAACGGACTGATGGCCACATGGCGTGAAATCGCCGTCAGGCTCAGCGTAATGTCCAGGTTCTGGTCGATATAGCGGCAGGCCGCTTCCACTTTCTGCGCCTGCGGATTGCGTTGCAGCGGCGTGCAGCGGCGGCAAGGACGATATCCAGCCTGCTGCGCCTGTGTGGGTGAATCAAAAAATTCAACGTTCTCGCGCTTTGGCCGCCGGCTGGGGCATGAAGGACGGCAGAAAACGCCGGTCGACTTTACTGCGTAAACGAAATGCCCGTCCGCTTTGGCGTCATGCGCCAGCACAAGACTCCATTTCTGGTTTGGGCCGCCTGATGTCATTTGCATTTGCATGTTGTTTTTCTCCGCAATTCAACTCTACGGGTTTGCGAAGAACGCAGGCTATCCGCTGCTTGCTCTCAAAATAATTTCGTTTCCTCTTGAGCGGCTCCCGAAAAGCGTAGCGACTGACGAGCAAAACAAAATCTATTCGCGCTTATTTCTCGGCCACTCTTGCTGCGATTATCGGAGCCTGAATCTCAATCCCCCGCAGGCCCCAGAATCGGCTGCGGTTTCCGATGCGTGCCGCGCCACCGCGCCACGCGCAGCCGGATGCGGTCCATATAGAGATAAACCACAGGAGTGGTAAAGAGCGTGAGCGCCTGGCTTACAATCAGCCCGCCCACAATCGCAATGCCCAGTGGACGCCGCAGCTCTGATCCTGTGCCGCCGCTCAGCGCCAGCGGCAAGCCGCCCAGCAGCGCGGCCATGGTTGTCATCATGATAGGCCGGAAGCGCAGAATGCATGCCTGATAGATCGCATCTTCCGGACTCTTGTTGTCCACGCGCGTCGCGTTAACCGCAAAATCAATCATCAGAATGGCGTTCTTCTTCACAATACCGATCAGCAAAATGATGCCGATCAAAGCGATCACGTTCAGGTCATTGCCGGTCAGCATGATTGCCAGAATCGCGCCCACGCCGGCTGAGGGTAGTGTCGAGAGAATCGTAATGGGATGAATCACGCTCTCATACAGCATGCCCAGCACAATATAGACAGTGATCAATGCAGTCAAAATCAGCAGCGGCTGGCTCTGCGCGGAGTCCTTGAATGCGGCGGCCGTCCCTTGAAAACCGCCGTGTACGCTGGCCGGAACTCCCAGGTCGCGCATGGCGCGTTCTACAACAGTTGCGGCATTGCCCAAAGGCACGTTTGGCGCCAGGTTGAATGACAGCGTTACCGCCGGATAAAACCCCTGATGGTTGACTTGCAGCGCAGTATTTGAAGGCTGGTAGCGTGTAAACGATGAGAGCGGCACCTCAACTCCCGTTGACGACTTCACGTAAGTATTTTTCAGCGCCTCCGTGCCGGGCAGCAGCTTAGGATCTACTTCCATGACCACGTGATACTGGTTCAACTGCTTATACATTGTGGAAACCTGCGCCTGCCCAAATGACGCGTAGAGCGCCGCATCCACCTGCGCCGGCGTGATTCCGAGCCGTGAAGCCGTATCACGATCGACAATCACGTCAGCCGCAAGACCTTTGTCCTGCTGATCGGAGTTCACGTCGCGCAGCTCCGGCAGGGAACGCAGCTTGGCCAGAATTCTTGGCACCCAGTAATTCAGGTCCTGCAAATCTTCTGACTGGATGGTGTACTGGAACTGCGCGTTGGAAAACCGCCCGCCAATGTTCAGGTCCTGCGTGGCGGTAAGAAACAGCGTCGCGCCCGGGATGACGGCCAGTTTGCCGCGCAGCCGGTTAATGATCTGGTCGGCTGTTGCGTTGCGCTCCGCTTTGGTTTTGCCTCCTCGCTGGCCATTTGGCTTGAGCACAATGAACATGCGGCCGCTGTTCGAACTTCCCTGGCCGCCGGAGAAGCCCGCCACATTATTCACCGCCGGATCTTTCAGCACAATCTGCACATACTGCTGCATCTTGGCCTGCATGGCAGGGAATGAAATATCCTGCGCCGCAATTACCGATCCACCAAGCCGTCCCGTATCCTGCTGCGGGAAAAATCCTTTCGGCGCAATTACGTATAGATAAATGCTCAAAACGGCCGTGCCAATCGTCACCAGCAACGTTAGTGGTTGATGCCGCAGCACCACGCCCAGGCTCCCGCGATAAACCTTCAGCATCCAGTCAAAGGCGCGTTCACTGGCGCGATAGATGCGGCCATGCTTCGTCTCGCTTTCAGGCCGCAAAAACTTGGCGCACAGCATTGGCGTTACGGTGAGCGAAATCACCAATGACATTGCGATGGCCGTGCTTAGAACTACGGCAAATTCGCGGAAGAGCCTTCCCACCAATCCCTGCATCAGCAAGATTGGAATGAATACCGCGATCAATGACGTGCTCATGGAGAGCACGGTAAATCCGATCTCACGCGCGCCGCGGAATGCCGCCTGCACCGGTCCCATGCCCTGTTCCATGTAGCGGGTGATGTCTTCCAGCACCACAATCGCGTCGTCCACCACAAAGCCCGTGGAGATGGCCAGCGCCATCAGCGATAGATTATCAACACTGTAATCCAGCAGGTACATCACGCCAAACGTTCCAATGAGCGAGAGCGGCACGGCCACGCTGGGGATAAACGTGGCGCGCAGATTGCGCAGAAAAACAAAAACTACCAGCACTACCAGCACAATAGAAATCAACAGCGTGATCTGAATGTCGGTCACCGACGCGCGAATCGTCGTCGTCCGGTCCAGCGCTACTCCCAGCTTGATGCCTGCGGGAATTGAGCCTTGCAGCTGCGGGATCAGCGCCTTCACGCGGTCCACTGCGTCAATAATGTTGGCTCCCGGCTGGCGAAAAACAATCATCAACACCGCCGGCTTGCCATTGGCGATGCCCATATTGCGAATGTCTTCCACGGAATCCTGCACGTCGGCAACATCTTGCAACCGCACCACGCCGCCGGTGGCATTTTTGGCTACGATAATATTTTTGTAGTCCTCGGCCTTAAATATTTGGTCGTTGTCCGTGATCTGCCATGCGTTCACCGCGCCGGAAAATTCCCCTTTCGGATGGTTCGCATTCGCCGCGCCCAATGCCGCCCGTACTTGCTCCACGCCCACGCCCAGCTTGTTTAATAACGTGGGATTCACCTCCGCGCGCACTGCGGGCCTGGCTCCGCCGCCCACAAATACCTGCCCAATGCCCGGCACCTGTGAGAGCTTTTGCGCCAGCACTGAATCAGCCACGTCATACATGCGCGGCTTAGTTATGCTGTCTGAAGTCAGTGACAGAATCATGATCGGCGCATCCGCCGGATTCACTTTGCGCCAGTTCGGGCGCGTAGGCAGATTGGCCGGCAACTGTCCCAATGCCGCATTGATGGCCGCCTGCACGTCTCGCGCCGCCGCATCGATATTGCGCGAGAGATCGAACTGCATCGTGATGCTCGTTGAGCCAAGCTGGCTCGTTGAAGTCATCTGGTTGACGCCGGCAATGCGCCCAAACTGCCGCTCCAGCGGCGTAGCTACGGAGGACGCCATTGTCTCCGGACTCGCGCCCGGCAGTCCTGCATTCACGCTGATCACCGGATACTCAACCTGCGGGATGGGTGCTACCGGCAGGCGGAAATATGCCAGAATTCCCGCCATTAACAGTCCCATCGCCAGCAATGACGTGGCAACCGGACGCCGGATAAATGGAGCAGAGATGTTCATGCTTCTTCTGAAATCCCGAGCCCAAACTTGCGAGGGCGAGGGAACCCTATGATCTGAGGAATCTCAGGGGCGAGATCCCTCCATTGCGGGTTACTCATTACAAACAATGCGATCTTCTTCTCTCTTCGCCACTTCTTGATCTGTTGCTCACGATCGGCAGCTATCGTTGGGTTACTAAAAGTCTCAAAGTACACTAACCTATTTACCTTGTATTTCCTGGTGAAACCATCAAAGGAGCCAGCTTTGTGCTCGGCGACCCGTTTCCAGAGATTGTCAGTAAGGCCGACATACAGCGTGCCGCTTAGGCTCGAGAGAATGTAGACGAAGTAACAGAGCTGAAAACTCCGCGCTTTGTTTTTGGTCATCGTCCTCATGATTGAATTCTTACCCACTATAGGGGTCCCTCGCCTCGCTCGGGATTACAGAAAATCTCAGTCCGCGCCGGTCGGCTCCTCCTGCGGAACAATCTCATTGCCCAACTGGAACTTTGAGAACCGGCTCGCCAGCTTGTCAAACCAGATATAGATCACCGGCGTGGTGTAGAGCGTGAATGCCTGGCTGAGCAGCAGTCCGCCGATGATGGTGATGCCCAAAGGATGCCGCAGCTCTGATCCAGTGCCGCGCCCAAACGCCAGCGGAACAGCGCCCAGCAGCGCCGCCATTGTAGTCATCATGATGGGGCGGAAGCGCAGCAGGCTGGCTTGATAGATAGCTTCTTCCGGCGGCTTGCCCTGGTTGCGTTCCGCATCCAGCGCAAAGTCGATCATCATGATGGCGTTCTTCTTCACAATGCCAATCAGCAAAATTATTCCTATCAGCGCCACCACCGTCAGGTCATTGCCTGTGATGATCATGGCCAAAATCGCGCCTACGCCGGCTGAAGGCAAGGTGGAAAGAATTGTCACTGGATGAATGTAACTTTCGTACAGAACGCCCAGCACAATGTAGACCGTAACCAGCGCCGCCAGAATCAGCCACGGCTCCGATGACAGAGAATTCTGGAACGCCGCCGCCGTTCCCTGGAAGCTGGGATGAATGCTTATCGGCATTCCCATTTCCTGTTCAGCTTGTGCAATGGCCTTGGTGGCTTTGCCCAGCGATTCTCCCGGAGCAAGATTGAATGAGATGGTCACCACGGGAAACTGTCCCTGATGGTTGATGGCGAGCGGCGCCGGTGACGTAACGAAGTGGCTGAAAGTTGAGAGCGGCACCTGCTGTCCTGTTGAGGACTTAACGTAGATATTGGTCAAGTCGCTGGGATTGTCTTGAAATTGCTGCGCGACTTCGAGCACCACATGATATTGATTTAACTGCGTAAAGATTGTAGATACCTGGCGCTGGCCGAATGCGTCATAGAGCGTGTCATCAATGTTCTGCGGCAGAATGCCGAACCGCGCGGCCGTATCGCGATCAATCACCAGATCGGCTTTAAGTCCGCCGTTTTGCTGGTCGCTGGCCACATCGCGCAGCTCCGGCAATGTGCGCAATTTGGCCATGATACGGTTTGACCAATCATTTAGCTCGTTGGCGTCGGCATCTTCCAGAGAGTATTGAAACTGCGTCCGGCTCACGCGATCTTCCACCGTCAGGTCCTGCACCGGCTGCATATATAAGGTGATGCCTTCCACCTTGGCCAGTTCCGGCTGCAATCGCCGGATAATATCTGACGCGGTGTCGCTGCGATCTTGATGTGGTTTCAGGTTGATCTGAATGCGCCCGCTGTTTTGCGTGGTATTGGTCCCATCAATGCCGATAAACGATGACAGGCTGGCCACGTCCGGATCTTGCAAAATTACCTTGGCCAGTTTCTGCTGGCGGTCCGCCATGGAAGCGAATGATACATTTTCCGGCCCTTCTGAAATGCCCAGGATCACGCCCGTATCCTGCACCGGGAAAAATCCTTTAGGGACGATCACATATAAATACACGGTCAGGGCCAGGGCGGCCGCCGTCGCCAGCAGAGTAATGGTCTGGTGTTTCAGCACCCACTGCAGAGTGGTTCCGTACCACTCAATCACCCGCTCGTAGGCGCGTTCCGTGGCCTGGTAAACGCGGCCATGCTTGGCTTCTTTAGGATTTTTCAGCAGTCGTGCCGCCATCATCGGAGTGAGTGAGAGTGAAACCAGCGCAGAAATTACGATTGTCACCGCCAGAGTCACGGCAAATTCACGGAAGAGCCGGCCCACGATGTCGCCCATGAACAGCAGAGGAATCAAAACGGCAATCAATGAAACCGTCAGCGAGATAATAGTGAAGCCGATTTGCCCTGCTCCCATGAGCGCCGCATCCATCGGGGAATGGCCTTCTTCCAGAAAACGATCGATATTTTCGATCATCACAATAGCGTCGTCCACCACAAAGCCGGTGGAGATGGTAAGCGCCATTAAGGAGAGGTTGTCCAGGCTGTAGCCCAGCAGGTACATCACCGCAAACGTGCCCACGATGGAGAGAGGCACGGCCACGGCTGGAATGATGGTGGCTGAAAGATTTCTCAGGAAAATAAAAATCACCATCACCACCAGGCAGATGGTGAGCATCATTTCAAACTCAACGTCTTTCACTGATGCGCGGATGGTCTCGGTCCGGTCAGTGAGGATCGCGACTTTCACCGAACTCGGCAGCCCCGCCTGCAGTTGCGGCAAAACTTTCTTGATGCGGTCCACCACGCTGATAATGTTGGCTCCGGGCTGGCGCTGTATGTTTACGATCACCGCGGGCGAGAGGTTCATCCACGCCGCTTGCTTCGCATTCTCCGCGCCGTCAATCACCGTGGCAACGTCGCGCAGCCGCACCGGAGCGCCATTGCGATAGGCAATGATCACGTCTTTATATTCATTGCCGGAAAGCAGTTGGTCATTCGTGGCGATAGTAAATGCCTGGCGTTGATTTTCCAGAATGCCCTTGGCCTGGTCCACGTTCGCCTGCCCCAGCACTGTTCGCAGGTCTTCCAGGCTCAGGCCGTAAGAAGCCAGCGCCGTAGGATTGGCTTGTATGCGCACAGCCGGCTTCTGCCCGCCGCTGATTGAAACCATGCCAACGCCGGTGAGCTGGGAAATCTTCTGCGCCAGCGTGGTGTCAGCCAGGTCTTCAACTTTTGAAAGCGGCAAACTGTCCGATGTAAGCGCCAGCGTAAGGATTGGCGCGTCCGCGGGATTCACTTTGCTGTAAATCGGCGGGTTGGGCAGGTCGCGCGGCAGGAACGTTGAGGCGGCATTGATAGCGGCTTGCACTTCCTGCTCGGCTATATCGATGCTCTGTTCCAGAGAAAACTGCAGAGTGATGACCGAGCTGCCAAAAGAACTTGTGGAAGTCATCTGGCTCAATCCGGGGACTTGGCCAAATTGCCGCTCCATCGGCGCCGTTACCGATGAAGCCATCACCTCCGGCCCCGCTCCCGGATAAAAAGTGATGACCTGAATGGTGGGATAGTCCACCTGGGGAAGCGCGGAGACCGGGAGTTGCAGGTACGCAACCACGCCCACCAGCAGCAATCAAATCATCAGCAGCGACGTGGCTACCGGACGCAGGATAAATAATTTTGATGGGCCGCCGTTAGGCATGATGTTTACTTCAAACGCCTTTTCTTCCTCGAAGAATGTCTTTTTGTCGCGCACGCGCCAACACGTGCTTATTGCGTTTGGCCATCGCTCGTTTGGCCAGAACCGCCGTTTTGGCCGCCAGGGCTGCCGCCGCGAATTTCAACCTTTGTACCGGGCTGAAGCTTGTCTTGTCCGTCTGTCACCACGGTTTCGCCCGGCTGCAAGCCTTGTGAGATTGCAACCAGATTTCCCTGGCTGATCGAGATCGTGACGTTGCGCATCTCCGCAGTCTTGTCCGGCTTTACCGCAAACACATATGTGCCCTGCGGCCCGCGCTGAATTGCCGCCGAGGGCACTACGATATTGTTCTTTTTGACCTCAAGCAGCAGATGGATGTTCACGAATTCGTTTGGCCAAAGTGAGCGGTCGTGATTATCAAACACTGCTTTCAGCTTTCCGGTTCCGGTGGTTACATCAATCTGGTTGTCGATAGTTGTCAGGAAACCCGTGGCAATTTTTGTCTGGTCATCGCGGCTGTATGCATCCACCGCAAGCCTGCCTTTGTTCATGTGCTGGGAAACCGCCTGCAAGTTGTCCTGCGGCAGGCTAAAGATCACCGCGATCGGCTGCAACTGCGTGATCACCAGCAGGCCGTTAGGATCGGACGCGTGGACGATGTTGCCTACATCGATCTGGCGTAGGCCGATGCGTCCGGTTACCGGAGCGGTGATGCGCGTATAAACAAGGTTCAGCTTTACTGTGTCGATCTGGGCCTGGTCAGCGCGCACGGCGCCGTCGAGCTGAGCTTCAAGTGAGCCCTGTGTATCAAACTGCTGTTTCGGAATTACGCCGTCTTTATAGAGCTGCTGAAATCGTTCAAGGTTCAGGCGGGCATCTCTGAGCGCGGCCTGGTCTTTGAAGAGTGTGGCCTGTGTCTGGCTTAGCTGGACTTCATACGGACGAGGGTCGATTTCCGCCAGCAGCTCGCCTTGTTTTACTTCTTGGCCTTCCTTCACGTTGATCTTGATCAACTGGCCGTCAATACGGCTCTTGACCGCGACCGTGTTGTAGGCTTCCACCGATCCCAAGCCATTCAGCAGGATCGGCAGGTCGCGGACCTCAGCCTTGGCTATGGCGACAGGAATGGTCATTTGTCCGCCGCCACGTCCCCCTTTGCCTCCGCCGCCTTTCTGTTTGGCATCGGCGCTGGTATGGCCGCAACCACCCAATAGCAACGCGAAGCATGCGCATATCACGGCGCGGACGGCCAATTTGTGGCGTAAAAGTTTTGACATCTGTCCTCTCAGGGCAGGATCTTGGAAATCTGAAATCCTAACAGACTTCTACTTTTCAGCAATTGCCGGTTTCCGGCGGGGGCCGGTACCGCTAGGAATGTGCCGATTCGGAGCTCATTGCACCAGCTATTCTATTTGACGTTAAATCAGAGGGTTACAACACTTGATTTTGTAAATAATTGTTAAAAAGACCTAGGACGGCAACGGCCAATCACGATCTGACGATCACACGGTACTGGCGAGAGTTGGTCGCTTCCAATCAAGTTATCGGAACTATCGTAGGATTGGTTGCACCGGAGTCGAACAGCTCAAGCGATCGACTACATGTTAAAGTGGCTTATACCAGCACTGTCAAAACATCGAATTGCGAAGAATAAAGATTATGAGCACCACGACCCGGCTGACATTTGCGGAATACGAGAAGCTCCCGGAAAAGGAGGGTGTCCGTTATGAGCTCGATGAAGGAACGCTTCTAATGGAGCCCTCGCCTGCGCTCAACCACAATCTGATCCGCCAAAGGATTGCCAGCCACCTAACACAGTTTGTGCGGTCGCATAATCTGGGCATCGTTGTCGAAGAGATGGACTTCCGCCTGGACACGGACACCGTCAGAAATCCAGATGTGGCCTTCATCACGGCAGACCATTTGCGGAACATCGACCCATATGCTTCGCCGGTTGAGGGCGCGCCCGCTTTGGCCATAGAGGTCATCTCGCCAAACAATCTTGCTCAGGATACCGCCAAAAAAGTCCGGCAGTATCTTGCCGGCGGCTGCCAGGCGGTCTGGCTGGTTTATCCCGCGTTGCGGCTGGTTGAGATACACAATGCCGCCGGTGCCTGGCGCCTCACTGAGCCGGAGTCGCTCAAGGAATCCAAAATATTTAATGGATTCAATTTCTCACTGTCACTCACCGCGCTTTTCGACGACATTTTCCGTCAGTAATCGCAAGCCTTGCTTCGCTCCCTGCCCCTTCAACGGCTTTCCCGCCATATTCCCGCCATCGCTCCAGTGGCTTTTCCTGTGCTGGCAATTGGATAGTAGGCAATAATTTGTGAAGAATGGGACCCAAACAGCGATATGAGTCGTAGCGACCATATGCGCCTGATGGGCTAATTGCATATCGGCGTAAATACTCGTTAAGTGGGGCATTTCCGCAGTCAAAATCAGCCGTTTTGTCATGAGCGCGAGGGGCTTTTGCCAAAAAATCCAGCTTTACTCCTTACCTCAAGTTCCTTCATCAGCACATTTAGAGTGACTTCGTCCGTTGAAGCAAAGATTTACCATAGTTTTCAAAAAAATCCGCCATAAACAGCCTTGGTCGAACGTGTTTCCATAAATGCCATTGCGAGAATGGCAGGTGTTTCAAAGGTCACGATTCTCCGGCTCTTGTAGCAGATGGGTTGCGCCTGTGCTGAGCACCATAACCCCGCTGTCCGCAGCCTGAAAGTGCGCCCATCCAGTGCGATGAAATTTGGACTTTCGTTTTTTGCGGCTGGTTCAAACTTACCATTACGCAATCCTCAATGAAGCTGTTGCGGCAGAGCGCCATTCGCGTAGAATCGGCTAAAGCCGAAGGCTAAAAAACGGAGCAGCGAGCCTCATGGACAGCAATCCCGTTACGCACAATGAAGCCAGCGGCCAATTTGAAATCGCGCTGGGGAATGAGAAAGCGTTGCTGCAGTACCGTCGCACGGACCACAGCATTACCCTGGTCCATACTGAGGTCCCACAAGCCTCACGCGGACACGGTTTGGGAAACCAGCTAATTCGCGCTGCGCTGGATTTTGCCCACTTCAATCAGCTTAAGGTTGTTCCCGTGTGCCCATTCGTAAAAGCGTACTTGAAAAAGCATCAAATGGGCGAGTAACAGCCGATCAGCGGGTGCTTTGCCAATCTGTAACCTTTCCGTCCTGGTTGAGGGCTGCCGCTTCAAGAAAATACCCGTCACAGAAGAGTCATGGCACGGACTCAATGGCTCAGGCCGCAGCAGGCGGCAGAGATAGAATTGATAGAACGGACGCCGCTTTTATTGAAAAATACAGTTTCAGGCTTCTGACTGTGGGCAGACGACCGCCTGATAGCTTGAGTTAAACAGATGATCGGCTGACTGGCCATCTGCCTACGCCTTGCGGTAGTCCTAATTAGGACTACCCGGCGGCCTTCACAATGAGTCCGCTTGCCGATTAAAATGCCATCGGGAACACTCAAAACATTCCATGAAAAAAGTCGTTGAACGTGAAAAAAACAAGAACTACTACCGCGTGCTGCACGTCCCCATTTGGATATGGGTGTTCTGGATTCTCCCCGGCCATCTTACGGCTGATCTTTATGCGCATGGCCCTGACCGCCGGCACTGGATCTGGCTGGCGATTGTAACCGCTGTTTGCATCTGGCGCGGTTTCGCCGGACGGCTTCCTGGCGGCGAGCCCAGGCCTTATATTACTCACTACGGCGAGCCCAAACCGAATCTGTGGTATCGCGTGGTTTGCTACACCGCTGCCTGGATCGACCTGCTAGTCCCGTTTACCATTAACCTGATCGGCCTGGTCATCAACTTTTTTTTGGGCCGCTGGATCATCAACGAGCTGTTCGTGAAGCTTTATTACCCGCTGGCTGCCGCAGTTGTGCTTGCGACAATGCTGGATTTCACGCCACGCGCCGCCCGGTCCACGCGCGATGAAGGCGCGGAAAAAGGCTGGTTTTACGTTGCCGTTTGGACCGTTGTCCCCACGCAGCTTGCAGGCTGGGCCATGTGGCGGCTGGGGAAATATTTTGATCTATCACCCGCGGACCTGGGCAACGTCCGGCTGGCGACTTTTGTGATTGTTGCCGGAACATTCTTAACTCTGGGATTGCTGGGCAAGCTACCGCGCAGCCAGCGCTACCATCTCCCTAAAGGCGTCATCTCAGACATGCCGGTTTCCGCCGGAGCGTAAACTCCTTCGATCATCCTTTATCATTGCGCTGCTATCATTGCGCTGCCAGGGGGCGGCAAAGGTGCCCTTACTTTCGTTACCTTTCGCCCCGGCCGCTTCAGCGCAACAATGTTCCGATGGCAAGCGCAACTACGTACGAATTGCAGTCGAGCACGATTCACGCAATTGCCCCCGGACGGGTGCGTTTTATTGAGCACCAGGGCAAGCGCATCCTGTTTATCAATTACTCGCATTGTGATGTGGCAATGCTGAAAGCCGTGGCGGAAGAAGGCCATCGCGTAATAGCGCAGGAGCCGCCCAACACCGTGCTTACGCTGAATGACGTGACCGGCACCACCTTCGATAAGGAGTCGGTTGCGGTGCTGCAAGCCATGATAGCAGCCAACGCGCCTTACGTCCGCAAGGCCGCGGTGATTGGCATTAGCGGATTGCAACGGCTGATTTATGAAGGCGTGCAAACGTTTAC